>NZ_JBDJPF010000058.1:0-48889 GCF_054957865.1 Streptomyces xingningensis | reverse complement strand
GCGATGCACCGCGCCAGACACCGCAGGGCCCGCACCGACCCATCGGACACCCCCTAGCCCTCGGCCAGCGCCTTCGCCAGCGCCTCCGCGAAGCGGTCCGTGGTCGCGCGGTCCCGGACCGCCAGGCGGAGGTAGTCGGGGCCGAGGCCCGGGAAGGTGTCGCCGCGGCGGACCGCGAAGCCCAGGCCGCGCAGCCGGGTCCGTACGGCCGTGGCCTCCGGCAGCCGGATCAGCAGGAAGGGGGCGGCGGCCGGGCCGTACCCGGTGATGGCGGGGAACTCGGCCAGCCGGGCCTGGAGATGGGCCCGGTCGGCGGCGATGCGGTGCGCGGCGTGTCCGGCCTCGGCGAGGGCCGGGGGCGCGCTGCAGGCCTCGGCCGCGGCGAGTGCGGGTGAGGACACCGGCCACAGCGGCTGGGCCCGTTCCAGCCGGGCGATCGTGCCGGGGGAGGCCAGGACATAGCCGATGCGCAGTCCGGCCAGGCCCCAGGTCTTGGTGAGGCTGCGCAGCACGATCAGCCCCGGCAGGTCGGTACGGGCCGCGAGCGACTCGCTCTCGCCGGGTACCGCGTCCATGAACGCCTCGTCCACGACCAGGGTCCGCCCCGGACGGGCCAGCCGGGCCAGGGCGGTCGCCGGATGCAGTACCGACGTCGGATTGGTCGGATTGCCGACCACCACAAGATCGGCGTCGCCCGGCACGGCGCGGGGATCCAGCCGGAAGCCGTCCGCCGCGTCGAGCACCACCCGCTGCACGGTGTGCCCGGCGTCGCGCAGAGCCGCCTCCGGCTCGGTGAACTGCGGATGCACCACCACCGGCCGGTGGCTGTCCAGGGCCCGGGCGAGCAGTACGAACGCCTCGGCGGCACCGGCCGTCAGCAGCACCCGCTCCTCCGGCAGCCCATGCCGCGCCGCCACCGCACGCCGCGCCGCCCGGCCGTCCGGGTATGCGGCGAGCGTCCCGAGCGAGGCGGCGATGCGCTCGCGCAGCCAGCTGGGCGGCGTACCCTGCCGCACATTGACCGCCAGGTCGGTCAACTCGGATCTGGCACCCCGCACTTCGGCGTCCCCGTGGTGGCGCAGATCGGGCTCGGGGGATATGTGCATGCTCAGACCGTACCGCCCCGGGCCACGGCGACCGTGACCCGGCCCGACTTCCGCTTCGGCACGACAAGCACCCCGCCCGGCCCGGCGGCCAGCAGCGCCGCCGCCTCGGCGACACTCGGCGTACCGGTGGCGGCGTGCGTCGCCACCGACGGGTGCGGCACCCGCTGGCCGGCCAACTCCGCCGCCGGGTAAGCCCGCACGGGCACCCCCAGCCGGGCGGCCGCCGCGACGATGCCGGGCTCACCGGCCTTGGCCCGCACAGTCGCCAGGGCCACGACGCGGCCGGGACCGGCGGCCGCCAGCGCACCCTCGGCCAGGGCCAGCACCTCGTCGGCGGTCACGCCGTGGCGGGCGCCGACGCCGAGGTGGAGGCCGGAGCGATCGGCCACCCCCTAATCGCCCACCCGCACGGCTGGCCGTCTCGCCTTCGCACCCGCCACCACGCGCCGCGCCGACTCCGGCGCACCCGCCCAGTGCAGGTGGAGGTAGGACGCATGGACGCCGCCGTGCACAAAGCCCTGCACGCCGCGCTGCGGATGGGTGACACCCCAGGCCGGGGACGGGCCCGCACCCGGGAGCGTCACCGTGCGGTGGAACTCATGGCCGCGCACCCGGGTGCCCGCCGCCGCCAGGGAGTTGTCGGCGAGGGCCACCGCCTCCCGGTAGCCCAGCGTCAGCCGTTCCGACATCCGTGCCTCCGCGTCCAGCACGCCGCACATCGGCTTGCCGTCCAGCGAGCGGCACAGGTACAGCAACCCCGCGCACTCCGCCACGACCGGCGCGCCGCTCGCCGCGAGCGCTGAAACCGCCGCGCGCAGCGGCTCGTTGGCGGACAGCTCCGGTGCGTACACCTCGGGGAAGCCGCCCCCGATGACCAGCCCGGAGGTGCCCGGCGGGAGTGCCTCGTCGTGCAGCGGGTCAACGGGGACGACCTCCGCACCCGCCGCGGTGAGCAACTCCGTGTGTTCCGGGTACGAGAAGGTGAAGGCGGGGCCTCCGGCCACCGCGATCACCGGAGCGGTGGCCGGGGCGGCGACCGGCGGCGACCACGCTGCCCCCGGCACCGGCGGTGCGCTGCGCGCCAGGGCCAGCAGGGCCCCCAGGTCGCAGCCCGCGCGCACCCGTTCCGCCTGGGCGGCCACCGCGTCGAGCGCCTCCGCGCGCCGCTCCGCGACCGGGACCAGGCCCAGGTGGCGGCCGGGCGTGTGCACCGCGGGAGCCCGCCGGACGGCGCCCAGCACCGGTACGCCGGATTCGTCCAACGCCTCGCGCAGCAGCGCCTCATGGCGGTCCGAGCCGACCTTGTTGAGGATCACGCCCGCGACCCGTACCTCCGGGTCCCAGGACGCAAAGCCATGCACCAGCGCCGCCACCGAGCGGGATTGCGCGGAGGCGTCCACGACCAGGACGACGGGCGCGCGCAGCAGTTTCGCGATATGCGCGGTGGAGGCCAGCTCGCCCTGGCCGCTCGCGCCGTCGAAGAGGCCCATCACGCCTTCCACGATGGCGAGATCGCAGCCCGCCGCGCCGTGCAGAAAGAGCGGAGCGATCTGCTCCGGTCCGCAGAGGTATGCGTCGAGGTTGCGGCCCGGGCGGCCCGTCGCCAGCGCATGGTAGCCCGGGTCGATGTAGTCGGGGCCGACCTTGTGCGGGGACACCGCCAGCCCCGCGTCCGCGAACGCCCGCATCAGGCCGGTGGCGATGGTGGTCTTGCCGCTGCCGGAGGCCGGGGCGGCGATGACCAGACGTGGTACGGAGGTCACCACTCGATGCCCCGCTGGCCCTTCTGACCCGTGTCCATCGGGTGCTTGACCTTCGACATGTCGGTGACCAGATCGGCGAAGTCGATCAGCTGCTCAGGGGCGTTGCGGCCCGTGATGACCACATGCTGGGTGCCGGGACGGTCGCGCAAGACCGAGATCACCTCGTCCGGGTCGACCCAGCCCCAGTGCATCGGGTAGGCGAACTCGTCGAGTACATAGAGCCGGTAGGTCTCCGCGGCCAGGTCGCGTTTGACCTGCTGCCAGCCCTCGCGCGCCGCCTCCTCACTGGAGGAGATGTCGCGCTGGACCCAGGACCAGCCCTCGCCCATCTTGTGCCAGGCGACCGTGCCGCCCTCGCCGGAGTCGCCGAGCACCCGCAGTGCCCGCTCCTCGCCGACCCGCCACTTGGCGGACTTGACGAACTGGAACACCCCGACCGGCCAGCCCTGGTTCCAGGCCCGCAGTGCCAGGCCGAAGGCCGCGGTGGACTTCCCCTTGCCGATGCCGGTGTGGACGAAGACCAGCGGCCGGTTGCGGCGCTGTCGGGTGGTGAGTCCGTCCTCGGGCACGACGGACGGCTGTCCCTTGGGCATTACGCGGCCTTCCTGGTGGGGCGTACGGTTCGTACCAGCGCGGAGACATTGTCCGCGCGCAGCTCGTCCAGCGTCACCACCGGGCCGTGCAGGGCCCGCCCCAGCTCGGCCGTCAGGCCGAGCCGCACCGGGCCGGACTCGCAGTCCACCACGATCGACGCGGTGCCCTCCGCGGCCAGCAACCGGGCCGCCCGGGAGGCCCGGGCCAGCGGTTCCGGGCCGCCGGTCGCGCGGCCGTCGGTCACCACGACCAGCAGCGGACGGCGCGACGGGTCGCGCAGCCGCTCCACCCGCAGCACCTCGTGTGCCTGCAGCAGACCCGCGGCGAGGGGGGTGCGGCCACCCGTCGGCAGCCTCTCCAGGCGCGCCGCGCCGGCGTCCACCGATGACGTCGGCGGCAGCGCGAGGTGTGCCCCGGTACCCCGGAAGGTGATCATCCCGATTTTGTCGCGGCGTTGGTAGGCATCGAGGAGGAGGGAGAGCACCGCGCCCTTCACGGCGCTCATCCGCTTGCGCGCGGCCATGGAGCCGGAGGCGTCCACGACGAACAGGACCAGGTTGCCCTCGCGGCCCTCGCGCAGCGACTCGCGGAGGTCGTCACGGCGGACGACCAGCCCCCGGCCGCTGCGGCCGCGGGCCCGCTGGTGCGGGGCGGCGGCCTGTACGGTCGCCGCCAAGTGCAGCCTGGACAGGGTGCCTTGGGGGCGGCGCGCCCCGGTGGTGCGGCCGTGCGCGGTACGGGCCCGGGAGCGCCGCCCGGCGGCGCCCTCGCCGAGGCCGGGGACATCGAACTTGCGGGTGCGGAACGGCTCCGCCGCGGCGACGGGCGGGGCCTCGGCGGCTGCGCCGCCCGGTGCTGCGGCGGAGGCCGGATCGGCCGGGGGCGCCGTCTCCCGGTCACCGGGGGCGGATTCCTCGCGCTGCGCCGGGAGGTCCGGGGTGGGCCCGCCGTCCTGCTGCGGGGGTTCGCCGCTGCCGGGGCCGTCGTCGTGGGGGCCGTCGGGCCCGGGGCCGTCCGGCTCCGGGTCGTCGCCCTTCTCCTCGTCCTCGAATTCCTCGTCCTCGAACCGGCTGAGGATCTCGTCCAGCTTGTCCTCGTCGAGACCGGGGGCGTCGAAGGGGGCGCGCCGGCGGCGGTGGGGGAGGGCGAGCAGGGCGGCCTGGCGGACGTCCTCGGTGCCGACGTCGCCGCGTCCGGCCCAGGCGGCCAGCGCCGTCGCGGTGCGTGCGGTGACGATGTCGGCCCGCATGCCGTCCACTTCGAAGCCCGCGCACACGGCGGCGATCCGGCGCAGCGCGCCGTCGCCGAGCCGTACGGCCGGCAGCAGGGCGCGCGCGGCGGCGATGCGCTCGCGCAAGGCGTCTTCCTCCGGCGCCCACTTGGCGGCGAAGGCCGCCGGGTCCTCGTCGTAGGCGAGGCGACGGCGGACGACCTCGACGCGCTCGTCGGTCTCGCGGGAGGCGGCGACCTCGACGGTGAGGCCGAAGCGGTCGAGGAGTTGGGGGCGGAGCTCACCCTCCTCGGGGTTCATGGTGCCGACGAGGAGGAAGCGGCTTGCGTGGCGTACGGATACGCCTTCGCGTTCCACCTGGGCGGCGCCCATGGCGGCGGCGTCCAGCAGACTGTCCACGATGTGGTCGCCCAGGAGGTTGACCTCGTCGACATACAGCACCCCTCGGTGCGCGTCCGCCAGCAGGCCCGGCTCAAAGGCCTTCACGCCGTCCGACAGCGCCCGCTCGATGTCGAGCGAGCCGACCAGGCGGTCCTCGGAGGCGCCGACGGGCAGTTCGACCATACGCGCGGGGCGGGTGTCGTGGGTGCCGCCGTGCTGCGGCCCGTCCGGGCACGCCGGGTCGGGAGCCGCCGGATCGCAGGAGAACCTGCAGTCCGTGACCACGTCGATCTCCGGCAGGAGCGCCGAAACGGCCCGCACGGCCGTGGACTTGGCGGTGCCCTTCTCGCCGCGCACCAGCACGCCGCCGATGGCGGGGGAGATCGCGTTGAGCAGCAGGCCCAGCCGCATGTCCGCCATCCCGACAACCGCGGTGAATGGGTAGGTGGGTGAGGACATCAGCGGGCGCCTCCTTGGCGAGGTTGGGTGTGGGCTACCAGGCTCACGGTGCCCCCGGCGGTATGAAGGGGGCGCCGGACG
This sequence comes from Streptomyces xingningensis, assembly GCF_054957865.1. Lineage (NCBI taxonomy): Bacteria > Bacillati > Actinomycetota > Actinomycetes > Kitasatosporales > Streptomycetaceae > Streptomyces > Streptomyces xingningensis. The sequence continues at coordinate 43,274 of NZ_JBDJPF010000058.1, read as the reverse complement.
GGACGCCGTCCTCGATCAGCCGCAGCAGCGCATCCGTATCCGCGTGCTGCTCGATCAGATCGCCCAGGCGATCCAGCTGCTCCTCGCGCAGCGCGCCGAAGCTGGTGCCGGGTGCCGGTACGAACGCCCGCCCCGCCGCGTCCGCGACCCGGCGCAGGAACGCGCGCCGGAAGCCGTCGCTCTCCAGCGAGCCGTGCCAGTGCGTGCCCCATACCGGGCCGACCCGGCAGCCGTCCAGGAACTGCTCGTCCCCGCCCAGGACTTCGGCGACGCCATGGTGGATCTCGTACCCCTCCACCCGCTCGCCCAGTGCCTCGCCCACCGGCCGGGTCAGGGTCTTCTCCGGTGCGAACCGCACCCGTACCGGCAGCAGCCCCAGCCCCTCGACCGTCCCCGCCCGCGACTCGACCTCGTCCTCGATCCGCTCGCCCAGCAGCTGGAAGCCGCCGCAGATGCCCAGCACCGGGCGGCCCTCCGCGGCGCGCCGGGCCAGCGCCCGAGCGAGTCCGCGGTCACGGAGCCAGCCGAGCGCGCGTACCGTTCCCCGGGTGCCCGGCACCACCACCAGGTCGGCGTCCGCCAGTTCCTCCGGGCGGTCCACGAACCGTACGACCACGCCCGGTTCGGCGGCCAGCGCGTCCACATCCGTGAAGTTGGACATCAGCGGTATCGCGCAGACCGCCACTCGCAGCACCTCGCCGCCATGCGGCGGGGCGACGACCGATTCGCGCACCGCGCCGCGCAGCGAGACCCGGAGTCCGTCCTCCTCGTCGATGCCCAGCCCGTGGGCGAACGGCAGCACGCCGAAGGTGCGGCGGCCGGTCAGTCCGCGCAGCATCTCCAACCCCGGCTCCAGCAGGGTCACATCGCCCCGGAACTTGTTGACCAGATAGCCCGCTATCAGCTCCTGGTCCTGGCGGGACAGCAGCGCGGTGGTGCCGAAGAAGGAGGCGAACACCCCGCCCCGGTCGATGTCGCCGACCACCACGACCGGCAGCCGGGCCGCCCGGGCGATGCCCATGTTGACGATGTCGGTACGGCGGAGGTTGATCTCGGCGGGGCTCCCGGCGCCCTCGCAGATCACCGCGTCATGGGTGCGCCGCAGCTCGGCCAGACACTCGGTCACGGTGCCGAACAGCTGCTCCTGCCGCCCGCTGTGGTAGCCGCGGGCGCTCAACTCGCCCACCGGCTTGCCCATCAGCACCACCTGGCTGCTGCGGTCCCCGCCGGGCTTGAGCAGTACGGGGTTCATCAGCGCGCTCGGTTCCACCCGGGCCGCCGCCGCCTGCATCGCCTGGGCCCGGCCTATCTCGGCGCCCTCCCTGGTCACAAAGGAGTTCAGCGACATGTTCTGGGCCTTGAAGGGCGCGACCTTGACGCCCTTGCGGGCCAGCCACCGGCAGATGCCGGCGGTCACCACGCTCTTGCCCGCGTCCGAGGTCGTCCCCGCGACCAGCAGGCCCCCGCCCGACTCAGCCATCCGTCCTCCTGTTTACGGCCGTCCGGACGGCCATGGCGACCCCCAGGGCCAGCAGCGACACCCGCCGGGAGAGCCGTACCGCGCGCTCGATGTCGGCGACGGCGACCGGGCGCAGCTCCGCGCCCAGGACGGGGCGGTGCTCCACCCGGCCCGCGTAGGCCAGGGTGCCGCCGAGGCGTACGCCCAGGGCTCCGGCGAAGGCGGCCTCCACCGGCCCGGCGTTGGGGCTGGGATGACGGGCCGCGTCCCGGCGGGCCACCCGCCAGGCGCGGCGCGGGTGGGGGCCCGCGAGCGTGGCGAGCGCGGCGGTGAGCCGGGCGCCCGGCCAGCCGACGACGTCGTCGAGCCGGGCGGCGGCCCAGCCGAACCGGCGGTAACGGGACGACTTGTGACCCACCATCGCGTCCAGGGTGTTGACGGCGCGGAAGCCCACCAGCCCGGGCGTTCCGGCCAGGGCGCCCCAGACCAGGGCGCCGACCACGGCGTCGGAGGTGTTCTCGGCGACCGACTCGACCACGGCCCGGGCGATCTGCTGCTCGTCCAGGGCCTGGGGGTCGCGGCCGCACAGATGGGGCAGCCGCTCCCGGGCGGCCGCCGTGTCGCCCGCCTCGAGCGCCTGGCCGATGGCCCGCGCCTCGCGGCCCAGCGAGGCACCGCCCAGCACGGCCCAGGTGGCGGCGGCGGTCAGCGCGGCGTCCGCGGTACGGGAGGTGCGTACGGTACGGGCCAGCAGTGCGGCGCCCAGTGTGGCGCCGCCCGCGCACAGCAGGGTGTGCACGGTGCCGGGGCCGCGGTGGTCGCGCCACAGCCGCCGCTCGACGGCGTGCGCGGCCCGGCCGAAGGCGGCCACCGGGTGGCCGCGTTGGGGGTCACCCAGGACGAAGTCACCGAGAAAGCCGAGCGTGACGCCGTACCCGAAGCCGATGTGATCGGCGCGCACCGGGTCAGACCGCCGTCAACGCCTCGAAGGAATGGCGGGATCGGCTGGGCAGTGGTCGTCGGCGGCAGCCGCGCATGGTGCTGTGTCCTCACTCAGGGTCCGCGCCCTGGCTCGACGTGACCGGCGACCCAGAGTCTCCTGGCTCCCGGAGGCGCGTGGCTCGCACTCCCCGGTGACAGTGGCGGGACCGCGCCGGATTCGCACCGGCTTCCTCTGCGCTGTCGCCGTTTGGCTCCGGGAAGTCCACCACGGTCCGCGAGCGGCCGTCAACTTGCCGAGGGTGTGTTCTTCGCCGGGCGGGCGGGGCCCGGTCAGGCGACCAGCAGCGCCATGTCCCAACGCGCGTGTGCGTGGCCGCCATGGGCGTAGGCGTCCAGGGCGAGGGCGATGCCTGCGGCGCCGTCGAGGTAGCCGGGGAGGTCTGCGCCTTGGGGCGCGTTGTTGACGGCGGCGCGGAAGCCGAAGCGGTGGTCTGGGTGGAAGCGGGCGAGGGTGAGGGCCGCCAGTTCGTCCTGGACGGTGCCGATGCGGTTGTCGTCGATGTGCCGGCCGAGGAGGCCGAAGAGGTGGAGCAGTCCACTTGTGCCATGGCACAGGCCCGCGTCTTCCATTCCCCAGGTGGTGATGGGGTGGGTGAGCAGCGGAAGCAGGGAGCGGTGTGCGAGGTCGTGCCAGTCCGAGCGGTCCAGGGCGAGGGCCGCCAGCTGGACGGCGCGGGTCATGCCGGGGGCGCCGTAGCACCAGGAGGGGCGCGGCCAGGGGAGTTCGAGGTTGGCGGGGCCGGCGGTCCACTGCTCGAGGGTGAGCAGGCTGGGCCAGCGGATGCCGTCTCCTTCGGGTATGGCCCAGGTCTCCAGGATGCCCAGGATGCTTTCGATGGCCTCGCGTTGTCCGTCGACGATCACGCCCGCTTGCCAGGCGAGGGAGAGCAGGGCGAGTGGGCCGCAGATGCCGTGGGACAGGCCGAGGTTGAGGTGTCCGTCGGGCAGTTCGGCCTCTTGGCCCTGCTTGGGTGCGGCCCATGTCCACCAGCGGGGGACCCGGTGACCGCGGTGGGCGATGTCGCCGTCCGCCATGGCGACCAAGTGGGCGAGGACCGAGCGGAGTTCGGGCGTGCAGGCGTCACTGCGGGCGAGCAGGTGGCGGCCGAGGCCGCTGATGCCGGAGATGACGTCGAACTCGCTGTTGGAGGCGATGGGTGTGTCGGAGAGCCGGGGGAGTGCTTCACATGTCAGGGCCTGGTGATAGGCATCGAGGCGGTGGAGGGCCGAGCGGTAACCGCCGGTGGCGTGGTGGGCGATCAGCAGGGAGTAGGCGGCGGAGCTGATGTTGCCATACAGGCCGGCCGGAGGGATTCCGCCTTGGGCCACCACGGCCATGGTCCGCTGCAAATAGGTGTGCGCATGTGTCACTTGCTCGGGTCGGCGGTCCGTGGTGCCGCTGAAGGCCAGTGAGACGCCTGGGAAGCCACAGGCGAGGGAAAGGTCGGACCAGAGGAGCCGGCTGTCCTCGCTGTCAGGGGAATCGGGGTAACCCGTACCGACCGCCACCGACTCCGGGTCGGTGAGCTTGTCCAGTATCCGGGCAGCGGTCTCCAACGCCTCTGTGCCATGGCGCGGGCTGTGCACCTCAGTGGTCCTTTCGCCGGTCGATGTGCCTGCGTCGTCCCAGGTGTTCGCGTGCGATGCCGCGCAGGATCGCGTAACCCCGGTCCTCACGGTCGTGGCTGATGCCGAGCAGCCGGTTGTGCTGCATGTGCAGCAGCCCGAGGAGGGGATTGACGTCGTCGGCGAGGGCCGATTCGCCATAGGCACGGCTCTCGGGGGCGTTGGTCCACATGGCGGCCAGGCCGTGCGCGGCGGCGAAGCGCTCGGCCACGGCCGCTGCCGTGCCGGTCGGATGATGTCCCGGGCCAGTGAACGGTGTTGCTGGAAGGCGGTGTGGGAGGGGCCTTTGGGGAAGACTCGGTCGACCCAGGCACACCAGTCCCAGTCACCCAGTGACTCCAGCAGCATCACATGGTTGGCGGCCGCCAGGACTTCGTCCGGCAGGTTCAGCGCACCGCGTGAGCGCAGGGCGAGTTGCTCGAGTACCGAGCGGCTGTCGAGGTGGAAGAGGTGCTCGGCGATGGGCAGCGCCTCGGGGCCGCCGTAGCGTGCGACCTCCGGCTCGTAGGCGTCGAGAGTCATCGTGCGGATCAGGCCGCGGTCCTGCAACGCCCGGACATGCCGGGAGAGTTCGGGCAGGACGTGACAGCGCAGAGCCTCCGGGTCTCCGTGGAACCTGATGCGCAGGTGGGCCTCCGGGTCCCGGTAGCGGATGAAGAACCACCGGTCGATGTGGTCGTCGATGTCCCGTAGCAGCGGTGGGAGGTGTGTGGCGAGGAGTTCGTTGTGGGAGTCCTCGGTCGCATAGAGCTTGGTGTAGAGCCAGTCCTCGCCGGGGAGATGGCGGATGTCGGTCCTGACGCGGACGGGCCGTGCCGGGGTCTTGGGAGAGGCCGGCACGTCGGTCGGCGGGCGTTGGATCAGCGGGATGACCACTTCGGTCCGGTGGCCTTGGGCCCAGCCGAGACCTGCGCCTTCGGCTGTTGGGTCCTCGGTGATGAGGAAGGGGCTGCCGGTGCGGACCTCATGACGGAGCATGGCGCGGTGCAGGGGGTTGTGGAGGTCCATGGCGAAGCCGCGGTCGTGCCGGACGATCTGCACATGGCGCGGTACCCGGTAGCGGTTCCTCCAGTCGGCCAGGGAACGGTCCCAGTTGCCCGGCTCGGTGGCAGTCGCGCGCAGGTGGCGGTCCGGCTTCCATCGCCGGGGACAGAGTGTGACCCGGCCGAGCGTGACTCGGGGCAGGAAGGGAAGAACCTCCAGTCCGCACCAGTCCCAGCCGGTCCAGACCCGAGTGCGGGCCAGACCGAAGTCGATCAGCAGGCGGGCCGCGGGGGGCGCGAGCCGCTGCGGATTGACAAGATGTGGGACCACGGGCAGGACGGTGCGCCCGCTGCGGTGGTCGACCAGTCGCATTCCCGAGGCATCGACGCCCACGAGGAGTTGCCGCCAGTCGATGTGGCCCGGCCGATCGGGGTCGGAGTACACCCCCACGGGGATGTGGTGGGGCAGGAGTCGGGGCACCCGAAGGGGATTGAGGGCGCTGGGGTCGTGTGGGCGGAAGACGACCTGTGCGGGAAGGGTCCGGCCGTTGCCGAGTCTGCCCAGCAGCCGGGCGAGTTCGTCGGTGGAGCCGGTGAGCTCCGCGAATCGGCCGACCGTCGCTCCGGCGGTCAGGGAACCGGAGTGCGGGCCCGTGACCAGCCTGAACTCTCCCCGGTCCAGCGCGGAAGTGCTGTCCGCCAAGAGCTGGAAACACAGTTCGATTGACTGCGGAGGCATGTCCTCCCACGCCGATTCCGGCAGGTCGTCCACCGCCAGTCGGGACAACACCTCGGGAGTCAGCCGGAGTTCGGCGTCGTCGGATTGCAGGGCATCCTGTACCAGCTCGGCGGTCAGCGACCGTCGCGCCTCGGTGGCGGCATCCGTGGGGCCCGGCGTGGGCGGAGGCCCGGAACGGCCCCGGTAGCCTTCGGGGAATCCCAGGCCTCGATGAGGATCCACGAGCTCACCGAGCGGGACGAGCCCCGTCATGCCGTATCGATTGATGAAAGCGTCGCGATAGTTCCTGATGTGAGGAAAGGCCGCCCAGTCCGGCGAGATGGCCCACATCGCCGAGGCATAGCGCCGGGCCTCTTCGACGACTGCTTCGGGCAGTCGTATGTCTGCGTCCAGCCGTAGGTCGACCTGGACAGGAGGGTTCCCCGTGTTGTCGGCGAGGCCGAACGCTCCGATCGCTCGGCGCCATGCTTCGCCTCCTTCGCCGGGAGATGTTTGCTCATACGTCCGTAGGGCCGCCTGGATGCGGTGCAGGTCCTGCACCGCGTCCTGCACCGGAGCGATGGCCGCCTCCACGCGGGCCAAGGTCCGGCCATCGAGGTCGGGCTCACCTATGGAGCTGAGCAGGAAGCCGTGCTGGAGCAGTTGTGCCAGAGCGCTGTCGATGCGCTCGGCAGGCACCTCGGGAAAGGTGGCTATGGCCTTCTCCAGCAGCTGGTCATACGGAGTCGGCGTGGCGGCGGCTTCGCATACCCAGGCGACCAGCGCGGTGCGGCGCACCGAGGGGTCACGCTCTCCGGCGGCCAGTATCAGCCGCCCGCCCCGGGGGCGGCAGAGGTCATTGACCACGACGTCAACTCGGCGGCGAACGTCTGGCAGTTGGAGCCACTGTCGGATGCGGTCGTCCAGCCAGGGCCCGTCGAGACGGGCTGTCTTCCGGCCGGGGCCCATGATCTCGACTCGGGCGGCCGGGCCGAGCTGGGCGACGGCCACTCCGGCGAACAGTCCGAACGGGGTCGGTCGGCCGCAGTGGCGCAAGGCATAACGGGTGAGGGACAGAGCGGTTTTCGCCAGGCCCTTGGGGCCGAGTTCGGCACCGGAGTCGAGCCGGTCCAGAACGTCGGCGAGGCTGCTGCTGGCGACTTGCACTGCTTCGCGCAACAGCGGATCGGCGGCGAGTTCACGGATGCGGGTCCGGGAGTCCGCGGTCTCATTGGAGACGTAGCGGGAGCGTGGAGCACTTGCCATGCGAATGAACAGCGGCCCGACAGCCTCGTAATGGTCGTACTGCAAATTGAATTCCCCTGTATCGGCCGGTGCGGCCGGGCGCGAGCCGGGGGCGGCAGATGCCGCCCCCGGAATGCCGGCACTACTGAGTGTCAGCAGTAGACGCAGCGAGAGTGCGCGTTCATGGTCCTGAGGGTGGTGGTGTGGGGGCATCCGAAGGAAGCGGCCATGTGCTTGGTGTCGGCGAAGTCCGTTTCCGGAACGTTTACATCGAAGTCCAGGTCGGTGATGTCCAAGGATTCGGGACGGGTGTCCAGCAGGCTGTTCGGCATGAGAAATCTCCTGTACTCGATGACCGCGTGCACATGTTCTCTGGCACGCAATTGGCGGGAAGGTGCCTTGACGAGCTGATGGGTGACTGTAGGGCCTGCGCGGGGCGTTGATCAAGACGCGGTCTCATCGTTATTCTCGATGAGACGAGACTTCTGGCATTTCGGTGAATGATCAACTGTTACAACACCTAAGTGGGAATTCAGATGTACTAGGCGCGAATACGCCCCACTTTGGGAGTGGGAGATCCTCGCACTGGTCCAATGGAACCTCTCACGCCGCTTCATGCGGGCAGTGAGCCAGCCTGGTTGACGATCCGGTCCACCGTGGACTTCGAGACGTCGAACGGCGCCGTCAGTTGACGCAGCGTCAAGTTCGTCCGCCAGTAGGCGACCACAAGCAGGAGCCGGTTCTCCAGCGGCAGCGATCACGGCCGTCCGCAACGCGGCCGAGGCGCCAAGTTCCTCGGCAGCCGGAAGTCCACTGCCGTACAGGCGACCGGAGACGGTGTGGCTCAACCCCTAACACGGCAAGGCCCTGCTGACCCTCGGCTTCGAGTTGTGCTGGGCGAGCGCCTGGATGAGCGATGCCAACCGGTGGATCGGCCCCGTCCTCGGTCTCCCGCTCGCGAGGGCGAGGCGGGCGAGCTCCCACGGGTCGTGGGCACGGAAGGCGATGACTTCTTGTTCTTCGCCGGGTGGGCGGGGGTCCGGGCCCAGCGTTTCAGCGTGCGAAAGCCCCGCCCGTCTGCGCTCGGGATTCACATTCGGGCGGGGTGATACGTGTCCCGCTCAGTGCTCGCGCGGCCGGACCGGGGCCCGCGTGGCGGCGTCGCGCCACCACAGACCCTGACAGGAGGCGGTCTCCGCGCCGTTACAGAACCGCCCCGTCGGCCTGGCTCACGACATGGGTGACCCATAGGCGGGCACAACCGAGGCGGGGGCTTGTAGCGCTACGGAAGTGCCCAGACAGGCAGGGCAATTGATCGCTCGTTGCCACTCGTCCACCTTGCCGGCAACTCCGCAGTCCGACTTTCCGTCGCGCACCTTGTGCACGGTCAGTACGTCATCCCCGACCGTTCCCGAGTCCAGTCGGGCGACCTGCCACCGTCCTGGACATTCGTATGTGTACGGCCGGTATCAGCGCGCTCCTGTTTTTGCCGAGGCGCGTTCCTGCCAACGATCTCGACCAGCGGGTTACGTGGCTCGTTGCCCTTCGGGCGTTGCTGTTCCCACGGTCCTTCCATCAGTTCCACACTCCCGCTTCGAATCGGTGCGGCCGAGTAATGACCTCCCGGAAATCCAGATGTTCGGGATTGGCCCTGAGGTGTGAGACCGCCCAGGCGGTGGCGTCTTCGAAATCCTCACTCCGAGGACCGCCCTGGCAGCATGTCCTGCACTGCATGGTGGACGTGATGGGTTCCGCATCTGGTCGAAGGTCCGGCCGGATTGTGTAGTCACGGAACCGGTAGGTGGCGCGCGTCAAGCCGTCACCCTCCGCAGGTGTCGCCTGATGGCGTCGGTCAGGTTGTCCGCACGCTTCACCAACTCCTCAGGCGTGGGCCGCTCGTTGCAGCACTGCGGTGTGCGAGGCCCGGACAGGGTTCCATCCACCTGTTCGATTGCTCGTTGTAGGCACCTCATAGTCGGTCTGCTCCTTCAGGTCGTGCCTGCCCCGGCCGTTCCAAGTGGTGGCGGGGTCCGTGCTGTCTGGCACGGACGGTGTGTCGTCTGAAGAGCTTCAGCCAGGCCGGACGCCGGAGGGAACAGTGAACGGGGAACCCCACAAGCTCGGTTGGGGAACCCCGTTCCGCGCCCGGGGCTACGCTGGGAGCAGACCACTTCCGGCCCTGCTCATAGGTGGCCCATGGACGAACGCGAGTCCAAGCCCAGAGGATATGCACTGAAGATTCCCGATGCCCTGCTGAAAAGCGATGCGATGCGGCGCGCCTGTGCCGGCCGGGACTTTCAGGAGATCTTCCGCCTCGTCAACCGGCGTACCGGCTCCAGCCATTCGGTGATGGCCTCGGCGGTCGGCAAGATGAGCAGTTCACGGGTCAGCGACATCATCCGGGGTGTCCGTGGTATCCGGGGACAGGAGGTCATCGAGCGTGTGGCCGATGGCTTCGGTATCCCTGGGGAAATGCTCGGCTTGCCAAAAAGGCCATGGGAGGATTCCCCGCGTGACATTGACGGAACTCTCGGAACCGACTGTCCCAGCACAACACAGCACAGGGAGGCGATATCTGTGGACCGACGCGCATTCGTCTCCACAACTGCCGCCGCGCTGACAGCGTCTCCAGCGGCAGTCGTACAGTTCGCTCGGGGGCAGCGTGTCATCCAAGCTCTCGACGCTGTGAGCGATGGTAGCCCTGGCGCGGTTTCAGACAGCCTTGGTGAACTAACCGACCACTATGCTTCGATGCTGTGTGCTGTTCCTCCTGAGGATGTATACGATGAAGTCCTCACGGTCAGGTCATACGTCAATGGAACCCTTGGCAGTGCCGGAGCTGTACGACAGCGCAAAGATCTAACCCTCGCTATCGGCTGGTTGTCCTGCTTGCTCGGCATCGCGGCATGTGACATGGGAGCACACGCGTCGGCGCATCTCTGGTGTGCAGATGCTGAACGCCGAAGCCGGGAGGCAATCCATCCCGAACTGGCGGGATGGGCCACATTGACGAGGTCTGTGATCGCCTTCTATCAAGGGCAACCGCGTCGGTCGATGACGCTGGCTGCCCAAGGCCGGAATGCCACCCCGATGGGTACGGTGATTCATGCCAAGCTGGCCGCGCAGGAAATGCGTGCGGCAGCAATGGCCGGTGACGCTGACCGCATGGAAGAAGCCAGGCGCCACGCCGCGAAGGCGACGATGAAACTTCCTTCTGGCGCCAAGGTGACTGGGGTCTTCTCCATCGCCTTGGCGGAGGATCCGCCATACACTGCAACGTCTTTGATGTTGGTAGGCCGCTTCCAGGAAGCCGTGTCTGCGACGAATCGGGTAATTCAAACTCTTTACCAGCCCGAGGTGCGCCAACCCGCTGAGTATCCGTCTGGTTACGCGCGTACTTTGCTGATCCTGGGGCTCGCTCAAGCCGGGACCGGAAACCTTGACGAGGCTGTTTCTGCCGGGCGTACCGCCCTTGCCGGCAGCCGCCCTGTGTGGCCGACCGCAGTGCTCGCCGGCAAACTCGATCAGGTGCTCGAAAGCGAATTCGCCAACGCCCGTCAGGCTGCGGGGTTTCGTGCCCGCTACCTGGAGGTGAGCAGCCACCTAACAGGGCACCACCCTCAGCCGCCTACGCCCTCCGAGGATCATGAATGAATGACCAGGATCTCAGCATCGAGCAGATCAGCGACATCACGGCATTCGTGGACATCGAAGCGCCTCCGTCGAGGGACCAGCCAACCGCCCACTTCATCTTCGGGACCAATCAAATTCGGCCCGTTGAGATTGTGGCTGAGCGGTACCGTTGTGGACTGGCGCCGCTGATCATCGCGACCGGCGGTGTCAACCGCCATAATGGCATTGTGGAAGCACGTGAGTTCCGTAGGCTTCTGATTGAACGCGGTGTTCCCGATGCCGCCATCCGCTACGAAGACAGATCTGCCAACACTTGGCAGAATGTGGAATTTGCTCTGCCGTTCCTGCGTGAAGCTCTGGCATCCGGGTTGAGGATCACAGCTATTGGGAAGTGGTATCACTGTCGCACGCTTCACATCCTCGCGACCCAGTTGCCCGACATTGGCCGCTTCCATGCCGTCTCCTGGGAGCCCGCTTATGCGGGTAGGCTGGTTACTCGCGCCGATTGGCCCTTCATTCCGGACGGAAAGCGCAGAGTGATCCGCGAGTGGGAGGAGACATCCCGCCGTGTCGCCGAGGGCAGTTTCAGCGACGCAAAGCTCGTTGAGGGTGCATGGACCTGCTAGTGCGCTGACCACGAATGTTGGCTGGGGGACGCCCTGTTGTGTGGCGGGTGGAGGCTGGCTCAGGTGCGGTTCAGGCGAACCAGTTGTTGTGAGCGGCGCTCAAGCTGTCTGGTGGCGGGTCCGGGAGCAGCTGGAAGAACTTCCATGCGTACTCGTACGGATCTAGGCATTCGACGTAGCGTTCGCCCCATGGTGCGTCGGCTGGGCCGGTGGTGATCTGGCATCCGGCTGAGCGGCAGTAGTCCGCGGTCGCGTCGACGTCGGCCACCTCGATGCCGATGACCACGCCGAGGCCCCGCGGGCTGGTTCTCGTCATGCGTTCACGGTCGCTGTCGGGAAACGGCATGCCGACCAGGGCATCGACGAGCAGCTGGAGGTCACCGCGTCTGAGGATCGCCATGACCGTCCGGCCGTCGGGATTGGATATCGATCCGGTCTGCTCGAACCCGAGCCCCTGATAGAACGTGGCCGCCTCGGTCACATCCTCGACGCGGAGTCCTACCCGGGTTGGAGCCTCTTCGGCCATTGCGCCTCCGTTTGGCGAGCGGTCTCACACTGCCACGATGCAGGAGTGAGGGGAGCGTTGACCAGTAGAAGATGTGGGTTCTGGTTACGCCGCCTTGGACCGGGGGCCGCCCCAGCGTTGTCGGCGTTCGCTGCGGATGCGGGCGCGTTCTTTGCGTTGGGCGGTCAGCACGTCGGGGTGGCGGGCGTTGGCGTTGCGCCATCGCAGGTACTCCTGGAGCTTCCGGGCGAGCACGGTGTGGTTGGAGTGATCGGAGTTGCTCAAGGCGAAGGTGCGCAGTGGTCCGAACTGGGCCTCGATCGGGTTGGCCCACGACGCGTTTGTCGGTGTCAGGCACGACTCGACCTTGTTTTTCCTGGCCCAGACCCGGATCCTCGGTGTCTTGTTCGCCGACAGGTTGTCCATGATCACGTAGTGGGGGCCCCGTCGGGGCGGCCAGGGAGTGGTCGCCGCCTTTGCGGCGGCGGGTCACACCCCAGAGCTGGTCGTCGCACAGGGAGTAGCAGCCGTGGAAGTGCCGGATGTCGTGGGTACGGTGATAGGTGGCTGGCAGCCGGTCCGGTTTCTTCTTGTCGGCCCAGCCGGAGCCGTGGGAGTGGGGCGCGGCGCGCCGCGATGCGTCCTAGCTCATCTCTCGCATCGATCAGGAGATCGTCACGGAGTCACGGTGTTGCCCGTGAAGGTGCTTGGAGGTCTCCGCCCGGGTGAACTCCTCGCGGAGGAGCCGGGCAAGTGCGGCCAGTTGGGGGGTGGTGCGGTCGGTGCGCCAGATCAGGCACATCTGTGATGGCTCGTCGCAGCCATCGATGGGGAGGTAGCGCACGTCGCTGCGGGTGCTGCGTTCGGCCAGGGGGCGGCAGACCAGCATCGCGTGGTAGCCGGAAGCCACGAGGGCGAGGCCCTCTTGGACGGTGGTGATGCCCGTGGTCGAGCGGATGGGTGCTCCTGTGGGTGTGGAGCGTGGCACGCGGGCGGCCATCCAGTAGTCAGGGGCGTCTCCGGCCGGGTGGAGGATGTCCAGGTTTGCCAGTTCCTCGACATGCACCTGGTCGGTGCCGGCCAGCGGGTGGGAAGCGGCGATGGCGAGCAGCCGGTCCTGCGGAGGGAAACGAACTCCGATGGTCAGTGCGGCCTCCCTGACCGGGAGGTCGACCACGGCGGCGTCGAGTCGCCCGTCGAGTACGGCCGAGAAGGGCGAACCCAGCGGGATCTCGCTCAGCGCCATCGTCACCCCGTGGTGGGTGCGAAGCCGACGGAAGGACTCGGTGACCTCTTCGTAGACGCTGCCGCTGAAGCCGATGCGCAACTGGCACAGGGCACCGCGGCCGGCGCGCTCCTGAGCCTGGGCGAACACGGAGACCAATGCCTCGTAGGCAGGGCGTACCTCGTCGACGAACTGAGCACCCAGCCGGGTCAGCTCCACGCGTCGGCTGGTGCGCTCGACGAGTCGCACGCCGACGCGTCGTTCGAGGGCGGCGACGAGTTGGCTGACACGACTTTGGGCGCAGCCCAGGCGTGCGGCCGTCCGGCCGAAGTGCAACTCCTCGGCCAGCGCGAGCAGGCACTCGATCTCCTGGACCTGGACCTGGTTCATGGCTCCCCTTCCGACCGGCCATCGATAATCCTACGTGATCGACCCTTCAGAAGATCGCTGTTGTTCGCCCTCCGACGTGCTGTTTGGCTGGCGCCATGGTTACGTACTCGCCGGGCAAGGACTCCGGCTCCGATTCGGCTCGCACTGCGCCCCGGCAGTGGGTGGCGGTTGCCGTGGTGTCCTTGAGCACGTTTGTGGTCGTGACATCGGAGATGCTGCCGGTCGGCGTGCTGACCCCGATGGCCGACGGCCTGCGGATCAGCCAGGGTATGGCGGGGTCCAGCCTGACGATCACCGGCCTGGTGACCACCGTCGTCGCCCCGACGGTCCCGCGTGTGCTGGGCCTGCTCGATCGGCGCGTGGTGCTGGCCGTGGCGATGGTGGTGCTGGCCGTCGGCAATGTGCTGACCGCCATGGCGAACGGCTTCGGCGTGCTCGTCGCCTCCCGGGCCATCATCGGGATCGGGATGGGGGCGGTGTGGGGATTGGCCTCCGCGGTTGCACCGCGGCTCGTGGCGCCCCGGAACGCCGCGCTGGCGGTGACCCTTTCCGTCAGCGGGGTCGCGGCAGCCTCGGTCATCGGTGTGCCCTTGGGCACGCTCGCCGGCAACGTCTTCGGTTGGCGTGCCGCGTTCGCCTCATTGTCCGTTGCCGCGGTGGTCCTCGCCGTCGGGCTGATCCTGGCGCTGCCTCGCCTTCCCCGTCCGATCGCACCGGCCGGCACGGACGACCGGACCGGTCGCGAGCCGCTGCTGCGCTCCGCGCCGGTGACCGTTGGTCTGGTGCTGATCGTGTTCCTCGTCAGCGCGCACTTCGCCGCCTACACCTATGTGCGCCCCGTCCTCGAAGAGCGCACCGGATTGACGCCTTCGGCCATCGCAGTGTTCCTGCTGGTCTACGGCGTCTTCGGGCTGGTCGGCAACTTCGCCGCCGGCGCCCTGGCGGGACGCCGCGCCCGGGTCACGCTGCTGGGTCTGACCGTCGGCGTCGGCTTGGCGATCGTGCTGCTCGCGCTCTTCTCCACCGTCACCGGCATCACCGGAGTCGGCATCGCCCTGTGGGGTCTGGCCTATGGCGGGCTGTCGGTGGCCGGGCAAAACTGGATGACCCAGTCCGCACCCCACCGCATCGAACACATCACCGGGCTTTATGTGGGGGTGTTCACCGCTGCCATCGCGCTGGGCGCCTTCCTCGGCGGCATCGTCATGGAAGCGGCCGGCATCGCTCCACTGCTGTGGAGCGCCGCCGCGCTCGCGGTCGTGGCACTCGTCGTCGGATTGGCCGGCTCCGGCCCGGCCTCTCGACCCCGCCGGGCCGGCAGTTCCGCCACTGCTCCGGAACCACACGATGCGGCTTCCGTCACTGCACAGGCCGGCGGGACGCAAGGATGAGCGCAAGTGCCCCAACCTCAGCCCACGATCAGGTAGATCCCGTACCCCACCGCCGCCGCGCACAGCGCGTAACACGCATATGCGCCACTGCGCCGCGCCGTTGAGCCCGCACCCTGCGCGGATGCGCCCACGATGCCCAGGGTGAAGACGCCCACCAGCGCCACCGTGGCCACCAGGCTGACGCCGAAGACCTGCCCGAGAGCTGCCCAGTTGATGTGCATCAAGATCCTCCGTTCAGCTCGCCGTCACGATGGCGGATGGTTCCACTGCGGTGGCGGAACCGGTCGGCGGCGGGGCGACGGTCTGCAGCGCGGCCGTCACCACCCCCACCGGCTCCGCCGGTGCCTCCGCCGAGTTGACGTTGTCGTGCGTCACCGGCCTGCGGCGGGAGGCCAGCCAGATGGCGCCGGATACGGCCAGGCCGAGCACGGCCACCGTGGCCACGCCCCAGTTCCCCTGGTCCGCGAGGAGTGCCGCGCCGCCGGCCACCAGGCCCGCGGCGGGCAGGGTCAGGCACCAGGCGATGACCATGCGGCCCGCGGTGGACCAGCGCACCACACCGCCCTTGCGGCCGAGCCCGGCGCCCAGCACGGAACCGGAGCAGACCTGGGTGGTGGAGAGCGCGAAGCCGATGTGCGAGGAGGCGAGGATCACGGTCGCGGCACCGGTCTGGGCGGCGAAGCCCTGCGCCGGCCGGATGTCGGTGAGGCCCTTGCCGAGCGTCTGGATGATGCGCCAGCCGCCCAGGTAGGTACCGAGCGCGATGGCCAGGCCGGCCGAGACGATGACCCACAGCGGCGGGTCGGAGTGCGGGGCGACGACGCCACCGGTGACCAGCGCGAGGGTGATCACACCCATGGTCTTCTGGGCGTCGTTGGTGCCGTGCGCGAGGGAGACCAGCGCGGCCGAGGCGATCTGTCCGGCGCGGTAGCCCTTGGCGGTCTCCCGCTCGTCCCGCCCCCTCGCCAGCCGGTAGGTGAGCCGGGTCGCGGCCGTGGCGGCCACTCCGGCCACGATCGGGGCGGCCACCGCCGGGATGAGGACCTTCATGACGACGGCATCGCCGTGCACGCCATGGGTGCCGACCGAGACCAGCGTCGCGCCGATCAGGCCGCCGAAGAGCGCATGCGAGGAACTGGAGGGCAGGCCCGCCAGCCAGGTCAGCAGATTCCAGACGATCGCGCCGACCAGTCCGGCGAAAATCACCTCTGGTCTGATCCCGGCGCTTTCGTCGATGATGCCTCCGGAGATCGTCTTGGCGACCTCCACGGAGAGGAACGCGCCGACGAGGTTGAGCACTGCCGACATCGCCACCGCGGTCCTGGGCTTGAGGGCCCCGGTGGAAATGGTGGTGGCCATTGCGTTGGCCGTGTCGTGGAAGCCGTTCGTAAAGTCGAACACCAAGGCCGTGACGATCACGATCCCGATGAGAAGCGTGATGTGTTCCATTCACCCAGGCAATCAGTCCGGTGGTCAGTACGCGGCGACCGTAGGGACTCCGGGTGAACGGAAGGTGAACTGAAGCGGGCTCGACGATGACGCGAACCGGAGGCGGAAACCGATGACAGACCCGGCACAGTCCGAAGAGATCCGCACCACCTGGGCCGATGTCCTGGCCACGGCCCGGCGCACGGTCGCCGACGGGCTGGTGGTGGGCACCTCGGGCAATGTATCCGCCCGTGTCGGCGACATGATCCTCGTCACGCCCAGCGGGGTCCCCTACGACCGGCTCGGCCCGGCCGACATCACCGGCGTCGGCCTCGACGGCCGACAACTCCTCGGCGAACTCACCCCCACCAGCGAGCTGCCGCTGCACCTCGCCGTCTACCGCGCCACCGGCGCCGCCGCCATCGTGCACACCCACGCCGTCCATGCGACCGCCGTCTCCACCCTGGTCACCGAACTGCCGCTGATCCACTACCTGGCGGGCACCCTCGGCGGCCCGGTCCGGGTCGCGCCCTACGCCCTCTACGGCACCGAAGAACTCGCCGCGGCCGCGCTCCGGGCACTCGACGGCCGCACCGGCTGCCTGCTGCGCAACCACGGCCTCCTCACCCATGGCGCCACCCTCGACCAGGCCTATGACCGCACCGCCCAGCTGGAGTGGATGTGCAGGGTCTGGCTCACCGCCTCCGGCCTCCCCGGCCGCCGCCCCGCCCTGCTGACCACCGCCCAACTCGACGAGGCCACCGGGAAACTGCGCGGCTACGGACAGCGGACCTGACGGCAGGGCGTCACCCGCCCGACCCCCGCCCGCTGGCTCCCCGCACCGGCCCCGCCGACACTGGAGCCGATGCTCCTGCGCAAGGCGGCCACGACCGCAGCCACCGTGATCGGTGCCGGGGCGGCCGCGCTGGCCGCCGGGCGGTACGCCGGTGATGCCGCGCTGAAGATCCCGCCCGACCGGCCGCTGCCCGGCGAACCCAGGCTCACCGTGCACGCCACCAACGCCACCACCGTCACCCTCAGCCGCACCCCCGCCTCGGTGCGCCCCGGCACCTATGGCCTCGCCGGGCGCGACCTGCACGCCATCGTGGGACCGGTGGTCGCGGACGTCTCACACCCGCACGACCGGGTCGTACGACACCTCGAACGCGTCAGCCACGGCGCCCTGGCCGAGGGCGCCCGCACCTGGCTCACCCCACAGGTCCACTCGGGCGACCCCCGGGACGCCCTCGGGCTGGACCACACCGATGTGGACGTCGAGGGCGAACTCGGGCCGCTGCCCGCCTGGTTCCTGCCCGGCGCCCGCGACACCTGGGTCATCGCGGTGCACGGCCTGGGCACCACCCGGGAACACGCCCTGGCCGTCATGCCCTTCCTGCACCGGATGCGGCTCCCCGTGCTCGCCCCCGCCTACCGGGGCGACCCCGGCGC
Organism: Streptomyces xingningensis; assembly: GCF_054957865.1. Lineage (NCBI taxonomy): Bacteria > Bacillati > Actinomycetota > Actinomycetes > Kitasatosporales > Streptomycetaceae > Streptomyces > Streptomyces xingningensis. The sequence continues at coordinate 25,594 of NZ_JBDJPF010000058.1, read as the reverse complement.
CCCCACCGCCATGGACGGCATCGGGCGGCTCGGCGCCGAGGAGTGGCACGACCTGGACGCCGCCATCGGCCACGCCGTACGCGGCGGCGCCCGGCGGGTGATCCTGCACGGCTGGTCCACCGGTGCCACCATGGCGCTGCTCGCCGCCCGGGAGTCCGCGCTGAGCCACCGCGTCAGCGGCCTCGTCCTCGACTCCCCGGTACTCGACTGGCCGGCCGCCCTGCGCGCCCTGGCCCGGCAGCGGGTGCCCCGGGCGCTGCTTCCCTGGGCGGTGCGCACCGCCCGGCGCCGGGCCGGCCTCGACCCGGACCGGCTGTCGGCGGCCACCGACCCCGGCAGACTCTCCGTGCCCACCCTGATCCTGCACGGGCCCGACGACACCATCGCGCCCTGGCGGCACTCCCGCGAGCTCGCCGCGCGCCGCCCGGACCTCATCACCCTGCGCACGGTGCGCGAGGCTCCGCATGCGGCCATGTGGAACGCCGACCCAAGGGGCTACGAAGAGGCCCTCCGTCGCTTCCTGACACCGCTTATGTAGGTTCCCACCAGGGGGTTAGGGGGTGTCCGATGGGTCGGCACGGGCCCTGCGGCGCTCCCCCAGCTAACGCTGGGGGTGCCCCCAGGCACGGCGCCTCGCCGCGTTGTCGCATCACCCTCCCCCATAGCCCTGAACGGGCATGGGGGGACCCCCATCGCCCAGTACGCGGGAGATGCTCCGCCTTGCGATGCACCGCACCAGACACCGCAGGGCCCGCACCGACCCATCGGACACCCCCTAAGCGGCTGCATCGTTGATTCCGATTGGGTTTTCGGAGCGTGAACGGCAAGACTGCCCTTGTGACGTCCCGTACACCGCGCGACTCCCGGCTCAGACTCGTCCCCCGACAGCCGATCGCCGCCGCCCGCAGGGCCGTGGCGAACCGGGGTTCCCGTCCAGCCCCCCGCCCACCGGCCGGCACACCGGCCCGCCCGGAACTCGCCCGGCAGGCGAGAAACGGACTCACCGGCGCGGTCCGGCTGGCCCGCTGGGCGGCCGACGAGTCCGCCCGCGGGACCACGCTACGGCCCGGCACGGCCGGCGGGCTGAGCGCCGAGGCGGTCCAGCGGGCCGCCGCCGCCCTGGGACTGACGGCCCATCAGGTGCGCTCCGACTGGGACCGGGCACGCCTCGCCGGGCTCCTCGAACTGCACGGCGAAACCGCCCGGCCCGGCTGGCGCCTCACCGCCTGGGAGCGGGACGACAGCGCCGTGCTGCGCGGCTGGGTGGCCCTCTTCGACGCCTGGTCCCTGGCCCACCCCGAACCCGCCGGCACCGACTCGACGATCGCCGCCGAGGTGGTCGAGGCGGCCCCGCAGCTGCTGTCCGTCATGCACCTGTCGGCGGGGCCGGTCTCCGTCGCGATGCTGCTCGACCTGCTGCAACAGCGCGTCGCCGAGATCCGCGCCGAGCGCTGCGAAATCCCGTACGGCACCCCGGCACCGGCCCCCGTCACGCCCGCCACCGACGGCCGCGACCCGCTCGTCGAGCTGCTCGGCTGGGCACTCGAGGGACTCTCCTCGGTCGGAGCCCTGATGATGCGGGGCGGCACCGGCCCCCGGGCCGATGCGGTGCTGACCCCGCTGGGCAACTGGGCGGTGTGGGTCAAGCTCGAACAGATCTGTGTGGCCGCCCAGAGCCCGGCCGGCAACATCGAACTCGCCGCCGAGGCCATGCTGCGCGGCTGCGCCGACCTCACCCCCGGCACCGCCCGCGCCGAGTACCGGGCCTGGTTCGCCGCCCGCCCGGTGCGCAGCGCCGTCGGCGAGCTGCTGGACGCCGCCCGGGGCGACGACGCCCTCGTCCGGGGCCTCGCCTTCGAGGCGCTGCGAGCGGTGGGCGCGCCCGCCGAACCCGCCGTGCGCGCAGCCGTCGACGAGTCCTGCCTGCGCCCGTACGCCCTGCTGTGGCTGGCCGAGCAGGCCGGGCACGACCCGGAGGACGCTTCGGAGGTGCTCACCCGGGAAGAGGCGACCTGGCTGTGGGTGGACACCGCCGCCGCCGTCGCCGACCACGGCGAGAGCCGGCTGCTGGTCCGCCACCTCGACTCGGCCGTGCAGGGCACGGTGCCCGGCCTGCTGGAGGAGGTACGGGCGGTGGGCCACCCGCGCACCGTGCAGGTGCTCGTCGCCCTGGCCGCGGCGCACCCCGACCCGGCCCTCGCCAAGGCGATGCGCCGGGCCGCGTTCCAGGTGCACCGGGGCGGGAACTGAGGCCGCCGGACGGGCCGGCGAACCGGCCCGTCCGGCGAATGCTCTAACGGAAGGTGTTGCAGGCGGCCACGTCCCCGGTCCGGAACCCGGTGGTGAACCACTGCTGCCGCTGCGCGGCCGAGCCATGCGTCCAGCTCTCGGGAGTGACCTTCCCCTGGAACTTCTCCTGGATGCGGTCGTCCCCGACGGCCTTCGCCGCGGACAGGCCGTCGTCGATGTCCGCCTGCGTCAGCTGCTTGAGCAGCGGCCGGCCGGTGGACTTCTCCGGTGTCCTGGTCGCATGGTGCGCCCACACCCCCGCATAGCAGTCGGCCTGCAGCTCGACCTTGACCGAATTGCTGTCCGCCCCCGTCCTGCGGTCCTGTGAACGGGCGAGCGTGCCCTGCAGGTTCTGGATGTGGTGCCCGTACTCGTGGGCCACCACATAGGCCTCCGCGAACGGCCCGCCGTGCGCCCCGAACTTGCTCCGCAGCTCCTGGAAGAACCCAAGATCCAGATAGACCAGGTGGTCGCCCGGGCAGTAGAACGGCCCGACGGCCGAGGAGGCGGCCCCGCAGGCGGTGTTCGTCCGGCCGGTGAACAGCTTGGTCCGGGCGGGGCTGTAGGTCTTGCCGCGGCGTGCGAACTCCTGGCTCCAGAACGACTGGGCGCTGTTGACCACACCGACGATCCGGCAGTCCTCCCGGGTGTTGGCGTCCTTGCCCTTCTTGCAACTCTGGGCGACCTGCGCGGCCGTGCTCGCCCCGGCCTGCGGACTCTGCTGCCCCGAGCTGAGCCCGAGCTCCTGCGGGCCGATGCCGAAGAACAGGCCCGCCACCAGGATCAGCAGCCCCACGATCCCGCCGCCGACGGTCAGCCCGCCGCCCGGAATCCGGCTCCCCCGCTCGTCCCGCACCTGGGAAGTGTCCAGATCCGCGTCATCGTCGAACTGCATCCGCCCACCGCCTTTCATCCCGAGTATCCGCGAATGCTCTGATGTGCGCCTTTATGGAGCTGTGCGCCTTATAAGGAGAAAGGCCCCGCAGCCCCCGGGTCGGCCACCGACCCCGGAAAATCGGTTGCGGCACGCGGTTAGAATCGTCTTCATGGCTTCTCTCCTCGCGGATTAGACGGCACCGCCCGCCACCCGCCCGTGCCGCCGGCACGCCGCGCGGCCGTGCTCTCGCACCGTCCCCACACCGCCGTCCACCCTGCCCAGGAGTAGTTCCCTTGATCACCGCCTCCGGCCTTGAGCTGCGCGCCGGCGCACGCGTCCTCATCGAGTCCGCCAGCTTCCGCATCGCCAAGGGCGACCGCATCGGCCTCGTCGGCCGCAACGGCGCGGGCAAGACCACCCTCACCAAGTGCCTGGCCGGCGAGGGCATCCCCGCCGCCGGAACGATCACCCGTTCCGGCGAGGTCGGCTACCTCCCGCAGGACCCGCGCACCGGCGACCTCGATGTGCTCGCCCGAGACCGTATCCTCTCCGCCCGCGGTCTGGACTCCGTTCTGCGCAAGATGCGCGAGAACGAAGACCGGATGGCGAACGGCAAGGGCGCCACCCGCGAAAAGGCGATGAAGAAGTACGAGCGCCTGGAGACGGAGTTCCTCACCAAGGGCGGCTACGCCGCCGAGGCGGAGGCGGCGACCATCGCCGCCAGCCTCGGCCTGCCCGACCGTATCCTCGCCCAGCCCCTGCACACCCTCTCCGGCGGCCAGCGCCGCCGGGTCGAGCTGGCCCGGATCCTCTTCTCCGACGCCGACACCCTGCTGCTGGACGAGCCCACCAACCACCTGGACGCCGACTCCATCGCCTGGCTGCGCGACTACCTCAAGACCTACCGCGGCGGCTTCGTGGTGATCTCCCACGATGTCGACCTCGTAGAGACCGTCGTCAACAAGGTCTTCTACCTCGACGCCAACCGCTCGCTGATCGACGTCTACAACATGGGCTGGCGGCTCTACCAGCAGCAGCGCGAGGCCGACGAGAAGCGCCGCAAGCGCGAGCGGCAGAACGCCGAGAAGAAGGCCGCCGCCCTCAACACCCAGGCCGACAAGATGCGGGCCAAGGCGACCAAGACCGTCGCCGCCCAGAACATGGCCCGCCGTGCCGAGAAGCTGCTGGCCGGCCTGGAGGCCGAGCGGGTCTCCGACAAGGTCGCCAAGCTCCGCTTCCCCGACCCCGCGCCCTGCGGCAAGACCCCGCTGATGGCCGAGGGCCTGTCCAAGTCCTATGGCTCGCTGGAGATCTTCACCGACGTCGACCTGGCCATCGACAAGGGCTCCCGGGTCGTCATCCTCGGCCTCAACGGCGCCGGAAAGACCACCCTGCTGCGGCTGCTCGCCGGTGCCGAGCAGCCCGACACCGGCAAGGTCTCCCCCGGCCACGGGCTCAAGCTCGGTTACTACGCGCAGGAGCACGAGACGCTCGACCCCGAGCGCACCGTCCTGGAGAACATGCGCTCCGCCGCGCCCGACCTCGGCCTGGTCGAGGTGCGCAAGGTCCTGGGCTCCTTCCTGTTCTCGGGTGACGACGTCGACAAGCCCGCCGGAGTGCTCTCCGGCGGGGAGAAGACCCGGCTCGCCCTGGCCACCCTGGTCGTCTCGTCCGCCAATGTCCTGCTGCTGGACGAGCCCACCAACAACCTCGACCCCGCCAGCCGGGAGGAGATCCTCGGCGCGCTGCGCACCTTCACCGGTGCCGTGGTGCTGGTGACGCACGACGAGGGCGCCGTGGATGCGCTCGAACCCGAGCGCATCATCCTGCTCCCGGATGGCGTCGAGGACCTGTGGGGCCCGGACTACGCGGACCTGGTCACCCTCGCCTGAGCCCGTTGCCCCGCCGCCCTTGCCGCGAATGGCGTGCTTGATCAGTGCGATCCCGATCATTCGGCCGATGCGTGATCCATCATCTGAGTGAGAAGGGCTCATACCCCGGAGTGGCGGAACGCTCCGGCGCACGCACCCCACCGGCACCCGGCCACCCTTCGCCACCGCGCCTCCGGGGTCGCGCCTGACCTGCCACTTCGCTCCGCCACCCGTACGGCCGTACGGACCCAACCCGGCGGAATCGGTTGTTCCGGGCGTGCTGCCGGGCCGGGGGAGCGGAAACCTTCTGTCATCGACCTTGCCGAATGGGTGGCCAGGATCCCGGCTAGGGGTGATCATGAGAGCCAAGAGGCGCATCTCCCATGAGGAGGCACGGGTGGCCGAGACTCTGAAGAAGGGCAGCCGGGTGACCGGCGCCGCGCGCGAAAAGCTCGCGGCAGACCTGAAGAAGAAGTACGACTCCGGTGCGAGCATCAGGGCGCTGGCCGAAGAGACCGGCCGCTCCTATGGCTTTGTCCACCGGATGCTCAGCGAATCCGGCGTGATCCTGCGGGGTCGCGGTGGGGCCACGCGCGGCAAGAAGGCCGCCTCGGCCTGACACCGCGCACCTGCCGGGCAGTGAGCGTGGGCAGTGCCACCCGGTCGGCCGAGCAGTCGGCCGGGTGGTTACTGTGCAGTCAACCAAGAGTGACTGCAGCCGATTTCGGAGGCTCCCATGACCGGCCCCAGGGCCCTGCTCGACCAGGACGGCGTACGGCTCACCGTGGATGACGCGGTTGCCGCGATCACCCTCACCAACCCCGCCAAGCGCAACGCCCAGTCGCCCGCCCTGTGGCGGGCACTCACCGAGGCCGGGCGGCTGCTGCCGGGGAGCGTGCGGGTGGTGGTGCTGAGCGGTGAAGGCAAGTCCTTCTCCGCGGGCCTCGACCGGCAGGCCTTCACGCCCGAGGGCTTTCCCGGTGAATCCTCGTTCCTCGACCTGGCACGCGGTTCGGACGAGGCGCTGGACGCGGAAATCGCCGCGTATCAGGAGGCGTTCACCTGGTGGCGGCGCACCGACATCGTCTCCATAGCCGCGGTGCAGGGCCATGCCATCGGTGCGGGCTTCCAGCTCGCCCTCGCCTGCGACCTGCGGGTGTGCGCGGACGATGCGCAGTTCGCGATGCGCGAGACCAGCCTGGGACTGGTCCCCGATCTCACCGGAACCCATCCCCTGGTCGGGCTGGTCGGCTATGCCCGGGCCCTGGAGATCTGCGCCACCGGCCGCTTTGTGCACGCGACCGAGGCCGAGCGGATCGGGCTGGCCAATGTGGTGGTCCCGGTCGCCGAACTCGCCGCGGCCACCGACGACTTGACCGCCGCACTGCTGGCCGCGCCGCGGGACGCGGTGGTCGAGACCAAGGCCCTGCTGCGGGGTGCCCCCGGCCGGACGTATGAGGCCCAGCGGGCCGCCGAGCGGGCTGCGCAGGCACGGCGGTTGCGGGATCTGGCGGGGCTGGGGGAGTAGCGTCACGGCGCCGTCCGCACGCCCGGTCGGCTTCCCCGAGCCCGTGCCGACCCATCGGACACCCCCTAAGGTGGCAAAAGGACCGGTGCGTTTTCCTTCCCCGGGAAGAGAGGCGATCGACGATGACCGACACCCCGCAGCGGAACCGGACCGAAGGCGCCGCGGGCCCGGACGGCCCGGCCAAGGAAGCGCCCGTCGCAGCGGCCGACCGTGGCCGTACCACCATCGCCGACGGTGTGGTGGAGAAGATCGCCGGACTGGCGGCCCGTGAGGTGCTCGGCGTGCACGCCATGGGCAGTGGCCTCGCGCGCACCTTCGGCGCCGTGCGTGACCGGGTGCCCGGTGGCAGGTCCCTGACCCGTGGAGTGAAGGCGGAGGTCGGCGAGGTCCAGACCGCGCTCGATCTGGAGATCGTCGTGGACTACGGGGTGGCCATCGCCGATGTGGCCCGCGCGGTGCGGGAGAACGTCATCACGGCGGTGGAACGCATGACGGGCCTGGAGGTCGTCGAGGTCAACATCGCCGTCAGCGACGTCAAGCTGCCGGACGAGGAAGAGGAAGAACCGGCACCGAGGATCCAGTGACCGGGCCGGGGCCGGACCGTGGAGGAGCGCACGATGAGTATGGCCGTGGTCGGCTTGATCGCCGGCATGGCGCTCGGGTTCGCCGGGTACTTCGGCGGCTTCGGGGCCTTTCTGCTGGTGGCGGCGTTGGGCGCCATCGGGTTTGTGGCCGGCCGGTTTCTCGACGGGGACCTGGAGCCCGGTGACTTCTTCCGGCCGCGGGACCGCGGCCGGGACCGCGACGGACGGCGGCGGTAGGTGATGGGCGGCGGGCGCACCGTGGCGTCGGCCGAGCGCGGGGCGACCCGTATCGCGGACCGTGTGGTGGCGAAGATCGCCGCCCAGGCGGCGCGCGAGGCGCTCGCCGACACGGCCCGGGAGAGCCATGCGCCACCGCATGCGTCCGTGGTCGTGCGCGAGGACTCCGCGCGGGTACGTCTCTTTCTGGAGCTCGGCTATCCGGCCGACATCGGCGCCAAGTGCCGCGAGGTGCGCCGCCAAGTCATCGAACGGGTAAGGGCGTTGGCGGGCATGGCGGTGCCGGAGGTGGTGATCACGGTGGAGCGGCTGCACTCGCCGCACACGGACCGCGCAAGCGCGGAGCGGGTGCGATGAACGACGGTCCCACACCCCTGGGGAAGGAGGCCCCGGGGAAAGAGGGCGCCCCGGAGAAGGCGGGCGCGCCGAAGGAGGCGGGACCCCGACAGGCGGCACCGGAACGGCCCGGCCGCTTCTGGTCGGCCCGGCGGGCGCCGGCCGCCCTGCTCGCGGCCGCCGTGCTGGGCGCCGCCGCGGCCTTCCTCTATGACGTGGCGGCGGTACGGGCCGGGTGGCCCGCCATGAGCTGGCGCCGCCGGCTCGCCCAGGAACTGGCCACCCGTCCGCTGGGCGATGCCTGGATCATCGGCGCCGCGGTGGCCGCCCTGCTGCTGGGCCTCTGGCTGATCGCGCTGGCCGTCACACCGGGACTGCGCGGAGTGCTGCCGATGCGGCGCGAGACGCCCGGGACCCGGGCCGGTCTCGACCGCAGGGCCGCGGCGCTGGTGCTCCGGGACCGGGTGATGGAGGTCTCCGGAGTGCAGTCCGTACGGGCCGACGCCGGCCGCCGGGTGATCCGCATCCGCGCCCGGTCGCACTTCCGGGACCTGGCCGAGGTGCGCGCCGATGTGGATGCCGTACTGGCCGAAGGGGTACGGGAGTTGGGGCTCGCCCGGCAGCCGGTCCTGGCGGTGCGGGTGCACCGCGCGGCGCGGCGGTGAGGCGGGTGAGCGCACGGTGCTGAAGACCGTCAACCGGGCGCTGCTCGGGCTGACCGGTGCGGTGCTGGTGGCTCTTGGCGCCGCCGTGCTGGTCGGGGCGCTGGACCTGCAGCGGCGCTGGCACTTCTCGCTGCCCTCCGGGTGGCCCTTCGCCGGGCCCGACGATGTGCTGCTCAGCGCCGCCGACCGGCGCAAGTGGCGGGACCGGGGCTGGTGGTGGCCGGTGGTGATCGCGGTGTTCGCCGTGCTGATGCTGCTCGCTCTGTGGTGGCTGCCGGCCCAGCTGGGGCGGCGCAGGCCGCGTGATGTGACCGTGGGTGGTGACGACGGAGCAGGGGTGGTGCTGGTGCGCGGCCCGGCGCTCGAGGAGGCGCTGACCGCCGAGGCCGCCTCGCTGCCCGGGGTCGACCATGCGCAGGTGGTGCTGACCGGGCGGGGTACGGCCCCCGAGGCCAGGGTGACGCTGACCCTGGCCCCGCATGCGGCTCCCGCGTCCGCGCTGCGCTCACTGAGTGCGGAGGTGCTCGAGCACGCACGGAGTTCGGTGGGGCTCGAGCGGCTGCCGGCGGTGGTGCGGCTGCGGGTGGTGCGGCATCGCGCGGAGCGGGTCGGCTGAGCACTCCGCGCCCTTCGGAGGGTGCGGTACCGCACCGGACTCCGGCAAGCCCGCTCGGGCGTGCTCTGACCGTCCGTCAAAAGCCGTGCCGCGCACCGCCGTCGACGGGCAGCATCACACCCGTCAGATAGGAGGCCGCGGGCGACAGCAGAAACGCGGCGCACTTGCCGAACTCCGCCGGAGTGCCATAGCGCCCCAGTGGGATCTGTGCCGAGTGGTGCGCCCGCATCGCCTCCGCGTCCCCGGAGAGGGAGTCGAGTTCACGCACCCGGTCCGTGTCGATGCGGCTCGGCAGCAGGCCCACGACGCGGATGCCGCGCGGCCCCAGCTCCAGCGAGAGCGACTTCGCGAACCCGGCGAGACCGGGGCGCAGGCCGTTGGAGATCGTCAGCCCGGGGATGGGCTCATGGACGGAGGCCGACAGCACAAAGCCGATCACTCCGCCCTCGGAGAGCTCCGCGGCGGCCGTCCGGGCCAGCCGGACCGCGCCGAGATAGACGGTTTCAAAGGCCGTGCGCCACTGCTCGTCGTCGTTGTCGGCCGCCGATCCTGCCGGTGGGCCGCCCACGCTGATGAGAATGCCGTCGAAGCGCCCGAAGGCATCCCGGGCGGTGGCGATCAGCCGCCCGGCCGTGGCGGGGTCCGCATTGTCCGCGGCCATGCCCAGGGCCTGGGGGCCGAGTTCGGCCGCCGCGGCGGAGGTGGCCTTCTCGTCCCGCCCGGAGATCACCACGCGGGCTCCGTCGGTGACGAGTTCACGGGCGGTGGCATTGCCCAGCCCGCGGCTCGCGCCGGTCAGTACGTACACCCGGTCCTTGAGTCCAAGATCCATGTGGTCAGTCTGCCGTGGACTGGCCGGAAACGGCAGGGGCGGGAGCGTCCTCCTGCGCCGCCTCGGCAGGTGCGGCGGCCGCCGCCGGCTGATCGCGGCGCTCGCGGCGGACCAGGATGAGCCAGCCGATCGGTACGAAGGCGGAGAAAAGCCACCATTGCACCGCATATGCCATGTGGTTGCCGATGCTGCTGTGGTCCGGGGGCGAAACCGCCTTGGGCTGGTTGTCGGAGGTGGGGGAGGCGAGCTCGATATAGCCGCCGAGCAGCGTACGGTGCAGCTTCTCGGCCTGCTGCTTGCTGTTGATGAGCATCACCAGGCGCGGTGGCAGGCCCTTGATGTCCCGGATGCCGCTGCTGCCGGTCGTCTCGTCGGCTCGCAGCCGCCCGGTCAGGCTGACTCTGCCGGACGGCGCGGCCGGGACCTCCGGGAACTTCATCTGGCCGCTGTCGGCCGGGATCCAGCCCCGGTTGACGAGCACCGCCTGGCCGTTGTCCAGCACCAGCGGGGTGACGACGAAGAAGCCCGAGGTGCCCGAGTCGTCGGTCCGGTAGCGGACCGCGACCTCGCCCTTGGTGTCATAGGTGCCGGTGGCGGTGATCTTGCGCCAGACGTCCTGGTGCGGCACATCGTGGCCGGGCGTGCTCAGTTCGGTGACGGGCACGGGAGCAGCGGAGAGCTGGCGGCCGATCTGGTGGTTGCGCGCGACCCGGGATTCGTGGCGATGCAATTGCCAGAAGCCCAATTTGATCATCACCGGAATCAGGACGAGCCCCACCAGGGTGAGGATCACCCACTGCCGGGTCAGCAGGAAGCGATACACGCGACTGACGGTACCTGGTGGGTCTCGCCCCCCGGCCGGTGGGTGTCCGGCGCCCGCGCCGACCGGTGGGACACGCCTCAGGCGCCGCCCCCCGCCGCCGGGGTCACATGGGAGAGCAGCTGTATGAAGGCGGCCTCGTCGACCACCGGTGTCCCGAAGGTACGGGCCTTGGCGGCCTTGGAGGTGAGAGAACCGGGGTCATTGGTGACCAGCAGGCTGGTGAGGCGGGAGACGCTGGTCGCGATGTGCAGCCCGGCCTCCATGGCCCGGTCCTCCAGCAGTTCCCGGTCTATGGAGGTGTCACCGGAGAATGCGACCCGCATGCCCTGAATGAGTTGATTACCCGGTTTATAGCGGCCGGGGTTGGGATAGGGGCAGGCGGGCCGCCTGCGGCTGGGCCGCCAGCTGGCGGACCGGTAGGAAGGCTGATAGCCGATGCTCGCCGAACGGGTGGCCGAGGGGCCGTCCGACCACTCGGTCAGCGGCTGGCAGGCCAGCAGCGGCAGCCGAAGCCCCGCCCGGGCCGCCCGCTCCAGGCTGGGCCGGAACGCCTCGGCGAGCACCCGGGCATCGTCCAGCGCATGGTGCGCACGCTGCTGCACCACGCCGTAGTGCGCGGCCAGGGACTCCAGCTTGTGGTTGGGCAGCGGCAGCCCCAGCTCCTTGGAGAGCGCGATGGTGCACAGCCGCTGGCGCACCGGGACCTCGGCCCGCGCGCGGGCGTACTCACGGGCGATCATCGACCAGTCGAAGGCCGCGTTGTGCGCGACGAGCACCCGCCCGGCCAGCCGGTCGGCGAACTCCTCGGCGATGTCCTTGAACAGCGGTGCGCCGGCGAGGACTTCGGAGGTGAGGCCGTGGATCCACACCGGCCCGGGGTCACGCTCGGGGTTGACCAGCGTGTACCACTGGTCCTCCACCCGGCCCCGGGTGTCCAGCCGGTACACCGCGGCAGACACTATCCGGTCGTCCCGGGCGAGCCCGGTGGTCTCCACGTCGACGACCGCGTATCCCTCGGGATACGCGGCCGGCCACTCAGTGGGCGGTGCGGCTGCGATGCGGTCTTCGAGCATGGTCACAAAGCTTACGGGCCGCCACTGACAGCGCGTGATCGGACCGTCTCCCCGATCCCGGATCAGGCCGACTGCGCCAGGAGTTCACGGCCGCGACCCGCCGGACCGAGCCGCAGGGCGTCATGGAACCCCGAACCACTCGGAAGGTGGACATCGGTCCACCATGCACCCCTGTCTCAGGGTTTGCCGATGTCGACCACCCACACTCCGGTTCCGTCGTACGCCTCGGGTGCGGCGGTGAGTACGTGTCCGTCAACGGTGCCGGAGACGGCCGCGCAGACGGCGTGCGCGTGGCGCCAGTCGACGCCCGAGGAGACGGCCTGTTCGACGGCCGCGGAAGCGGCGAAGTCCAGCGGAAGGAACTCGAGGCCCGGCAGCGCCCCGAGATGAGCCGTCGCTCGGGGCAGTTCAAGGCTCGCGGAGATCAAGCACAGTGCGGGAACGTACGCCCGCTGGACGGGATCATCCATCTCGACGACCGCGAGGCCGGACAGCAGGCGATGTCCTCGGCACAGGGCCAGGACCGCCGTGTGGTCGAGAATGATCACCTACGATCCCCGGTGCGACCGGCTGCGATGTCGGCCCGCCACTGCTGAGCCTGCCGCACCTCGTCGTCGGTGAGGTCCGGGCACAGGTTCGCGCGGACATAGGCCAGAGCCCGTGCGGTGCGCTCCGCACGCTCGGCCTCGGTGGGAATCTCGGCGATCAGCCGTTCCATCAGGCTGCGCGTGCTGGTGCCCCGTTCCTCGGCCAGTATCCGCAGCCGGTCCCTGATCTCGCTGGTGATCTTGATCGTGGTGTCGGTCACCAGGCGAGAATACATCTGAATACATTGGATGGCATACGCTCCGGCGCCGGATCGTCCGCCGTGGATCAGCCGCCCAGCAGCCCGTCCACCAGTGCCCGCACCGACACCTCGAACAGCCGCCCGGGATCCGGCGGTCGGGCCAGGGCGCGCTGCAGGGCAGGGTCGCGCTCGCCCGTGCCCTCCCCGGAACCGACGGGCAGCGGATCGGGCCCCCGGGCCGCCGCGCGCTCCACCAGCACATACCCCACCACCTGGAACTGCACGGCCTGGACGACCTGCGCGGCCCGCGCTCCGCGCAGCCCGGCCGCGTGGACCTCGCGGATCAGGGCCTGCCGCGCGGGCAGGAACAGCCGCTCGGTGAGGCCGCGTTCATGGACCATCGCGATCAGATGAGGGCGGGCACGCAACTCCCGGCGGAGCGCCCGGGCGATGGAGATGATGCGGGCGCGAGGGGTGCGCCCGGTGGGGTGGATGGTGGCGAATTCCTGGAGAGTGCGCTCGGCGAGGGCGTCCAGCAGCGCCTCGCGGTTGCCCACATGCCAGTAGATCGCGGTGACGGCGGCGCCCAGCTCCTCGGCCAGCCGACGCATCGTCAGCGCGCGCGGCCCGTGTTCGCGCACCAGCCGGGCGGCGGCGTCCAGCACCTCCTCCCGGGTCATCGCCACCCACCCCCAACTCCGGTCCGTGCAGCCCTCTTTACCCTACCCGTCAGTCCCTGTAACCCTGTTACAGGGACAAAGGAGGTACGGCATGACACGCGTACGGTACGGCCCTCACGACCCGGGCGAGATCCGGGCGGAGCGGGAAGCGGCGGTGCCCGACATCTGGTCCACGGGCGTGGTGGCGCTGTGGGAGAGCGACCCGGACGCGGTGGCGGCCGTACTGCCGCCGCCGCTCGAGCCCGCCGCCCGCCCCCTGGTAAGGGCCGCCATCAGCACGGTCGGCCTGCACGGACAGCCGCTGGGCGCCGGTTCGGTGGCGGTGGCCGCCCGGCACGACGGCCACGACGGCTGGTATCCGCTGGTGATGCCGATGACCCAGGAGCGGGCACTGACCGGCGGGCGCGAGGTGTTCGGGGAGCCGAAGAAGCTGGGCGAGGTCGTCGTCCGGCGCGACGGCCTGGTCGTACGAGCGCACCTCGCCCGGCACGGCATCGCCTTCGTCGAGGTGCGCGGCGCGGTCGGCGGGACGCTCCCGCTGCCGCCGGAGAGCGAACGGCTCGACTTCTACTTCAAGTTCCTGCCCGGCGTGGACGGGGACGGTTTTGACGCCGACCCGCTGCTCGTCTACTGCACCCGCACCGAGAAGGTGCGCAGCCTGGAGTCGGTCACCGGCGATGTGGTGCTGCGCGAGTCGATGTACGACCCGGTCGCCGACCTGCCGGTGCGGCACCTGGTGCGGATCACCCTGGGGGAGCGGACGACCGCGCAGCGGGGGCGCGTCGTCGCCAAGGTGAGCGCCCGGGCTCTCCTCCCCTACATCCACCAGCGCTATGACGATGTGCGCCAGATCCTCGACCGGCCGCCGGAAGGAGACCCACGATGACCGCCCACGACGATCCCTATCTGGTCATCTCCTCCGACTGCCACGCGGGGCTGCCCACCGAGGAGTACCGCCCGTATCTGGAGCGCCGCTTCCACCGGGCCTTCGACGACTTCCTGGGCCAACGAGCCGCCAGGCGCGCCGAGATGACCCGGCTGGGCGTGCGCAACGAGGCCTTCGCCGCCAAGTGGTTCGAGGATCACGAAGAGGGGCTGCGCGGCGGCTGGGACCCGGCACAGCGGATCAAGGAGCTGGACGGGGACGGAGTGGCCGCCGAGGTCGTCTTCCCGGACGCCGACGCCGTGGACAGCCGGACCGCCGCGCCCTTCGGGGTCGGCCTCGGCCTCTCCGGCGACCACGACCCCGAACTGGGCATGGCGGGCGCCCGGGCGCACAACCGCTGGCTGGCCCAGTTCTGTGCGCAGCACCCCGAGCGGCATTGCGGCGTCGCACTGTTACCGGTCACCGCCGAGCCGGCCGAGGTCATCGCCGAGATCCAGCACGCCAAGGAGTCCGGTCTCGGCGCGTTGCTGATCCCGGCCATGTGGTGCGCCAACGCGCCCTACCACGACCGGAGTTACGACCCGGTGTGGGCGGCCGCCGCCGAGGCGGGCCTGCCGCTGCTCACCCACTCCGGCGCCACGCCCCGCCACGAGTACGGCGATCACCTCGGCATCTATGTCACCGAGGTCACCTGGTGGCCCGCCCGGCCGCTGTGGTTCCTGCTCTGGTCCGGAGTCTTCGAACGCCACCCGGCGCTGCGCTTCGGCATCGCCGAGTCCGGCTGCTGGTGGCTGCCCAATCTGCTGTGGTTCATGGACCGCCTCTACCTCGGTGCGCACGGCGGCAAGAAGCTCTCGCCCTTCGCCGGGCTGGACCGCCCGCCACATGAGTACCTGGACCGCAATGTCTTCATCTGCGCCACCAACACCAAGCGGCGCGAGCTGGCCCAGCGCTATGAGATCGGCGTCGGCAACATCCTCTGGGGCTCCGACTTCCCCCATCCGGAGGGCACTTGGCCCGCCACCCGGGAGTGGCTGCGCAACACCTTCCACGACATACCGGTCGCCGAAACCCGCCGGATGCTGGGCCTGTCCGCTGCCGAGGCCTTCGGCTTCGACACGGCCGCACTGGCGCCGCTGGCCCGCCGCATCGGCCCCACCCCGGCCGAACTCGGCCAGAGCGCCGACCAGTCGGCGGTGGAGGCGTCCTGGGGCCGGTCACGCGAAACCGGCAGGCACTGGCTCACCGGCCATGACTTCCCGCGCATCGGGACGGAGCCGTGAGCAGCCCCCGATATACCGTCATCTCCGCGGACTGCCATGCCGGGGCCGATCTCCTGGACTACCGGCCCTACTTGGAGCACCGGCACCACGACGCCTTCGACGCCTGGGCGGCCACCTACGTCAACCCGTACGAGGACCTGCTGGCCGACACCGCCGACCGCAACTGGAACTCCGACCGCCGCCTCACCGAACTCGAGGCCGACGGCATCGTCGCCGAGGTGGTCTACCCCAACACCATCCCGCCCTTCTTCCCCAGCGCCGCCCTCCTCGCCCCCGCGCCCACCCACGAGGAGCACACCCTGCGCTGGGCGGGCCTGCGCGCCCACAACCGCTGGCTCGCCGACTTCTGTTCGCTCGCGCCGGACCGCCGGGCCGGGGTCGCCCAGATCCTGCTCAACGACGTGGACGAGGCCGTACGCGAGGTACGGCGCGCCAAGGCCGCCGGGCTCACCGGCGGCATCCTGCTGCCCGGCACCCCGCCCGGCAGCGGCCTCCCCGAGCTGCACTCCGCCGTCTACGATCCGCTCTGGGCGGTCTGTGCCGAACTCGGCGTCCCCGTCAACCACCATGGCGGCTCCGCCTCCCCGCCGCTGGGCGGCGAACCGGCCGCCCGGGCGGTCTTCATGGTGGAGACCACCTGGTTCTCCCACCGCGCCCTGTGGCACCTGGCCTTCGGCGGCGCCTTCCAACGCCACCCCGGCCTGCGCCTGGTCCTCACCGAGCAGGGTGCCGGATGGATCCCCGCAGTGCTGGATACCCTCGACTACTACCACGGGCGGCTGGGTATTCCCCGTGGGCAACTCGACTCGGCCGAGGCCAAGTTCGGCACGGGCCTGGCGGTGCGCGCACCGAGCGCCTACTGGCGCGACAACTGCTTCGTCGGGGCCAGCTTCATGCGCCCGCACGAGGTGCCGCTACGCCATCGCATCGGCCTCGACAAGATCATGTGGGGCAGCGACTACCCACATGACGAGGGCACATATCCGCACACCAGGGAGGGGTTGCGCGCCGCGTACGCGGGCCTGCCGCGCGAGGAGGTGGCGGCGATGACGGGCGGCAACGCGGCGCGGGTGTACGGCTTCGACTTGACGTCGCTGGACCGGATCGCGGCCCGGGTGGGGCCGACGGCGGAGGAGATCGCCGAGCCGCTGCGGGAAGCCCCGGCGGGTGCGACGAGTCCGGTGTTCGCGAAGGGGGCCCGGGGGCGGGCTTGGTGAGGGTATGGCGGGGTGCCTGTGTCCGGGCGGCCCGGAGGAGCGCAGCAGCGTCCGCTCCGGGCCGCCCGGCCACGGGCCTCAGCCCCTCTTCGGCGAAGAGCT
Organism: Streptomyces xingningensis; assembly: GCF_054957865.1. Classification (NCBI taxonomy): domain Bacteria; kingdom Bacillati; phylum Actinomycetota; class Actinomycetes; order Kitasatosporales; family Streptomycetaceae; genus Streptomyces; species Streptomyces xingningensis. The sequence continues at coordinate 8,908 of NZ_JBDJPF010000058.1, read as the reverse complement.
CGTCGGCGCGGACCTGGGTGATGAGGTCGCTGTCGTTGTGCATGGTCGGTGGCCGGCTGGTCAGCGGGCGATCAGTCCCTGGACAGCGTCGCTGACGCCAGGCAGTTCGCTGCGGTCGGCCCAGGTGTGGTCGTCGTGTTCGGTGAGGGTGATCGGCGCGGTCTTCTCGACGGTGACCTCGAAGGTGAGCTGGCGGGTGAGGGCACCGCTCTTTGAGGTGTAGTCGAACTGCCCTGCGTATGCGGCTACCTGGTCGATCGTCAGGCCCGTCTCCTCGCAGGTCTCTCGCAGCAGGGCCTTCTCGAACTCCTCGCCCGGCTCGGCCTTCCCGGACGGCAGCTCCCACAGGCCCGGCATGAAGTCGTCTTCCGGTCGACGGAGGAGGAGAACGCGGTCCCCGTCCGTGATAGCCGCGGCGACGACGAACCGGGTGACGCCGGCCTCCTTGGCGTCGAAGAGCAAGCTCGGAGCGAACGAAGGATCGGCGAAGGGGGACGTCACTGCAACAGCTCCGTGTGGTGGTCGCTCACCTTGAAGGCCGCGCGGACGTACTGCTCGGCCAGCGGACAATCCTGTTCACGGTGCCAGACCGGGAGCTTGATCGTGTGCGCGTAGGCATGCTCGGCGACGGGAAAGTCCCCGGCCTTGTAGTGGCGGTGGGAGCGCGGGTGGCTGGGGAACAGCATCGCCGGGCGCTGGTAGAGCGGCAGTTGGTTCATCGGACAGGTGGAGCCGGGCCGGTCGAACTCGGTCGCGCCCTCGGCGATCAGGGCCTGGTGGAAACGTTCAGCGCTCAAGCCGTCGAGCTCGCCGGGGTGGTAGGTGAGCGTCAACCCATACCAGGACGGGACCACCCCATCGGGCATCGGCGTGACCTCAAAGCCGGGGATGCGGGCGAACTCGGCGGTGAGGTAGTCGGCAATCTCGGCCCTGCCGACGAGGTAGCCGTCGAGCCGGCCGAGCTGGTCGTGCGCAAGGGCTGCGGCCAGCGGGTGGATGCGGAGCTTGAGACCGGAGCCAGTGACCGCGTACTTGGCCTTATGCGATCTGTCAACCTGTCTCAACGCCGAGGTGTCTCACAGCTTATCTACGTCCTGGCATCGTGAATCATCACAGGACGCGACCTCACCAGTCCCGAGGCCGGTATCGAAACACCGGGATGCCAAGCTCCCGCTGGGCCTTCCACGAGAGGAACATCGGGTCGACGGGCAGGCAGTGCCCGCCGACCCCCGGCCCCGGGGTGAACTTCGTGAATCCGAACGGCTTGGTCGCGGCGGCGTCGATCGCCTCCCAGATGTTCACGCCGAGGGCATCGGCCAGCATCGCCATCTCGTTGATCATGGAGATGTTGACGAACCGGAAGGTGTTCTCCAGCAGCTTGGCCAGCTCGGCGACCTTCGGCCCTGACACCGGCACCGTGGTCTGGAAGATGCCGTCGTAGAAGTCCTTGATCACGTCGAGCGATTTGGCGTCGATTCCGGACACCAGCTTCGGCGTCCCGTCGAACGACCACCGCTTGTTTCCGATCCGCTCGGGGCTGAAGCCGGCCAGGAAGTCTGCCCCGCCCTTGAGGCCCGAGGTCTCTTCCAAGATCGGCAGCAGCAGCTCCTCGGTGGTGCCGGGATAGCTCGTGGACTCCAGGACCACCGTCGCGCCGTGGCGCAGGTGCTCACTCAGTGTCCGGGCGCAGGACTCGATGTAGGTCAGGTCGGGCACGCAGGACTGGCCGGCGGCGAGCTGCTGGACGCGGTGCGGGTCCACGTCGTAGCCGACGACACGGTGCCCCACCTCTGCGGCGCGTACGGCCAGGGGAAGCCCTACGTAGCCCTGACCAGCGACAACTATCTGCATGGCAGCTCCTACTCGATTGCGGTGTTTGAATGGACCGTCGTTCCTGGTCTGGCAAGGAGAAGTGCTGTGCCCCTGGTGTCTGTCGTGATGCCCGTCTACAACTCGGCAGCCACCCTCGGCGCGGCCGTCCGATCGGTGCTCACGCAGACGCACGCTGACGTAGAGCTGCTGGTCACCGACGACCAGTCCTCCGACAGCTCCATGGACCTGCTGATGGAGTTCGCCGCCCAGGACGAGCGCGTACTGCCCAAGACAGCGCCCGAGCGGGGCGGTGCGGGCCGGGCCCGCAACCTCGCGATCGAGCGGGCCCGCGGGGACTACGTCGCGTTCCTCGACTCCGACGACCTGTGGCTGCCGGAGAAAACCGAGAAGCAGCTCGCCTTCGCCGCCGAGGGCGATGCGCCGCTGACGTTCACCAGCTATTACAAGATGGACGCCGACTACGACGGCGAGAGCATCGACTGGGTCCCCAACGGGCGGGTGATCCGCGCGCGCGGGCACGTGGACTACCGCGCGATGCTGCGCCGGGACTACATCGGCGCCCTCACTGCCATGTACGACCGCAACGCCCTGGGCACCCGGCTGATGCCGGAAATGCGCAAGCGCCAGGACTACGCGCTGTGGCTGAGCATCATGCGAGACGGCGCCGACGCTCGCGGACTGGCCGAACCGCTCGCCGTGTACCGAGCGGGCCAGACGGGATCGCTGTCCTCCAACAAGATGTCCTTGGTCAAGTACAACTGGTCGCTGTACCGCGAGCACGAGGATCTGTCGGTCCCGCAGGCGACGCGGGCGCTGGCCGGCGCTGTCTGGCAGTCCCTGCGCAACTCGCGCATCTAACGCGCGCGGGCCCGGGGAACCCGGTACGCAGCCGTTTCTGGGTGTGCCCGACCAGGCCCCGCCCCGTAGCCGAGCTGCGTGCTCGGGGGCTGGACCCAGGAGCGGGACTCGGAGGGTCACCGGTGGCGTCGGCCGGCTACGCGGCCGAGCCGGCGCCGGCCCCCGCGCGCAGGAACAACTGGAGGAGCAACCGGCGGTCGGCGGCCGGGATGGTCTCCTGACCGCTGTGGAGCGCTTCCCGGCCGTGCAGGAAACGGCGCTGGGCCACGATGAGGTAGTCCCCGGGCTGGAGCATGAAGGAGACCTGCCCCCGGACAAGTTCCTCGGCGAGTTCCCTGGCGGATTCGGCGTGCGCCTGGCTGAGTTCGGACCTCGCCAGCATCTTGGCGGTGAACCGGACGAACCCCTCGACAGGGTCGGAGCCGTCCAGGATCGGGAACGGCTTGTACTCCTCGCCCACGCCGAACAGGTCGAAGAAGGTCCCGTAGTGGTAGGCCGACTCGGCCAGCAGGGCGCGGCAGCCCTCCGACAGCCGCGCCACCGCCGCGTGGGCGTCGGAGAGGATGCTGAGGCCGCCGCCGAGCGGGTCGGGGCGAACGCACAGGAGCGTGGTGTAGTCCGGCGGCAGGCTCGCGTTCACCAGGTCCATTTGACATCCTCCCCCTCTTAAAAGAGGGGGATTCCAACCCGGGTGGGTTGAGGTTCACGGGTGTTCGAACGGCCGGTAGCCGTTGTCACCCCTCCGGCACCGGCTGATCGCCGGGGGCGGGGAATCCCGCCCTGTCCTGCCGCGACATTCATTGAGGCGTTCTCATCCGCATTGCAGGTGAACCCACAGGACACACAGACGAACTCGGCTTGGCTCTTGCGCGAGTTCTTCTCGATCCATCCGCAGGCACTGCACCGCAAGGACGTGAAGGGTGCGGGTACGTCTTCGACCCGGCGGGGGGCCTTGTGTCCGGTGCGCCGACGGAGCAGTCCCCAGCCCTGGGCGAGGATCGCCCGGTTCAGCCCGGCCTTCTGGCGTACGTTCTTTCCGGGCTGCTCGACCGTTCCCCTGGCGGAGGCGGTCATATTCCTGATGTTCAGCTTCTCGAACCGGATCAGGTCGTAGGCGCGGGCGAGCATGGTGCTGGTCTTCTCGCACCAGTCCTTGCGCCGGTTCGCCTCCTTCGCCCTGAGCCGGGCAACCTTCGCGTGCCCGGCCGTCTTGCGGTCGCTGCCCCTGGGTGCGCGGGCGGCGCGGCGCTGGTGCTTGCGGATCTGCGCCCGTTCCTTCGCTGTGAGCTGCGGGCAGTTCAGCTTCCGTCCGTCCGACAAGGCGGCTGTGATCTTCACGCCCCGGTCGATGCCGATGACCTCTCCCGTGCCGGGCGCATCGACCGGCTCGGGGATGACGGCGAACGCGATGTGCCACTGCCCGTTCTTGAAGGTGACCCGGAATGTCTTCGCCTCCGGCAGCACGGCGCCCTTGCCCTTGACGCTGAGCCGGAACCTGACCCAGCCACAGCCGGGCACCTTCACCTGGGCCCACCGCCGGTTGAGCTTCTGCACCACAACCGAGCGGCCCATGACGTGCTTGCCGGTCTTCGGGTTCAGCTTCGGCGAGCCGTCCGCATCGAACTCCGGAACGCGGCCGGTTCCGATGACCCGGAAGCCTTCATGCATGAACTTCTTCCGCCAGGTCGGCTCACCGAAGCCGGAGGTGAACTTGGCGTCCTTGGCCTTGGCGAAGTCCTTGAGGGCCTGCTGCTGTACATCGGCGTTCCCGGCCGCCAGCCATTCGTTGTCATGCCGGGCCTCGGTGAGCTGGCGGCACTGCTCGGCGAACCCGGGCGCGGCCTTTCGGCCCTTATACCAGTGCGAATGCTGCTCGACGGCGAGGTTCCACACGTACCGGGCGTGCGCGCAGTGGCCGAGCATGGTGCTCGCCTGCGCGCTCGTCGGGTACATCCGGAAACGTGACATGCCGTCACAGTAGCGGCACAATGACGGCATGCTCAAGTTCACGCTTCGCCTCCCCGAGGAACTGCACCAGCGGCTGACCGGCCAAGCGGCCACCGACCGGCGGTCCCTCAACTCAGAGATGCTGCACCTGCTTGAGGCCGGCCTCGACGCCGTCGCCTCCGAAATGCCGAATCGCCCTGACGGCGATTCGGCTATTCCTGCCCCGCTACGCGGGAGCGGGCATTCACCCCGGCCCTGAAGGGCCAAGCACCCTGCCCGGAAGCAAGGTGGAAGGCGTTGTACCCGATGCCGCTGGACTTGCCGGGGTCCTTGTCGACCTTGACCCCGATGTCCTTCCACAGGGGCCACCGCGGGAAGGGCGAGAAGGGGACCGCCACCTCGGCCGCGAAGCCAGTCACCAGCCGCCGGAACCGGTCGCCGGTCCCCAGCGCCTTGGCGAGGTTCCCCAGACGCAGCACGGCGTATCCGCCGCCCTCCCTGGTCAGCGCGTGGCGCAGTGTCGCGGCGGTCTCCTCGAACCGCGGGTTGGCCGTCAACTCGGTCCGGTACCGCTCCATGGTGGACTTCGCCAGGAACGAACCGTCCAGTTCCCACGTAGGGAGAGGAAGGTCGATCAGAGCGGCTTCGAGTTCGCTCGGGATGTCGATGAACACGCGGAACCTCCTGTCTCTTGGGGTTTTCGGGGTGCTGTTCGGGTACCGCTGTCGTCCTCGCGTCGCGGGCGGTCCGGCAGCGGGTGAGTCTCGTGGAGCCGTGGGGCCTCGGGGCCGTGAGTGTCGCCAGGTACACCGGCGCTGGTCGGCGCCGGCGTGAGCTCGATGAAACCGCTCGGGGAGCGGTGACCGACAGCGGGTTTGTTTCGTGTGCAAACGAGGTGCAGGTCGTCAACGGCTCTGTAGCCGCCGCCTGATGCTGGTGCCGTGCTGTGGATCAGGCCGCATCGGGGGCCAGGGGAAAACGGATGGTGATCCGCTTGCCGCCCGTGGCGGTCTCCGGGAGGACCTCGGCTCTGCCGTGGACTTCCCTCACCAAGGCGTCGACAAGGAACAGGCCGCGGCCACCGAGGTCGTGCGCGGCGGGCAGCGGCTTCGGCTTGAGCGGGTGGGCATCCGCGACGGCCAGCACCAGCGCGGGCTGCTCCTCGACAGCGAGGGTGACCGCGGCGGTGGGCGAGAGCACGGCCGCGTGCCGCACCACGTTCGTCACCAGCTCACTGATGATCAGGCAGGCGGTGCCCACGACCTCCTCGGACATCCCCCAGTCGGCAAGGACCTTGGCGGTCTCACGGCGGGCCAGCGGGACGTACTCAGCCTCGGAGATCACCTGGAAGTCGTGGCGCATTACAGTGCTGGACATCGCGGGGCTCACCCTCTCTCCGAGCGGCAGCAGCCCGGACCGTGACCGAAGGTAAGCGCTCCAGCACGCAAGGGTGTTCACGACGGTGAACCCACGACACTGAGCCCGTATCAGAGTCGGTCGGTGGGGAACGCCCGCTCGGGTGCGGGGTGTTGCGTACAGACCAACGTGCTCAACCGCGTACGGACCTATGTGCTCAGCCGGGGCAGGGAGATGTTGCCGGTCAGAGCGGCAGGCCGATGCGGTGGGCCAGACCGCGCAGGTCCCGCGCGGCGTGGGCGGGCAACTGCCGGTCGGTGAGGAACTCGACGGTGTTCCTCACCGGTGCGTTGGCGTGGATGCGCTGCGGTGCGATCTCCTCGGCCTTCAGCAGCGCCGCGACCCCCTGGGCCTCCTGGCCCCGCAGATGAGCCAGCGACCGGCCCAGGTCGGCGTGGAAGGCGGCCTGTCGTCCGGGAGCCTCCGCCAGCGTCTCGGGATGGACCCCGTTCCCGGCGGTGACGGCCGCTCCGTGCTGACCGAGGTCGGTGTTCAGGCTCACCTTGTGGATGCCGACGTTGGTGGGGCCGAAGTTCAGGTGCCAGGCCCGCGTCTCGCCGGTGCGGCCGGCCAGCTTGGCGGCCTCCGCCAGATGGCCGCAGACATCCTCGGCGCGGGTGTTGCCGGGTCGCTGCCGGTCCTGGGTCAGCGAGGTGGCGGAGATCAGGTGGAGTTCGCCGAGCAGCGCATGGGCATCAGGGCTCGTCAGGTGCGCTTCGAGGGTATTGGCGGCGGCGGTGGCCTGTGCCAGGGCCTGGGTGGGACTGCCGGCCGCCATCAGCACATGGGTGTGGAAGAAGCCTGACAGAGCGGAGTAGACCGGGTCGTCCAGCTCCCCGATCGCCTCGGCGGCACGGGTCACCGCGATGAACGCCAAGTCGGTGTAGCCGAGGTTCTTCAACAGCAGGGTGCAGGCCGGATGGTAGGCGTCCGCCAGCAGTTTCAGCAGCTCGCGGCGGGCGGCGCCGTCGGCGGCCTCGGTGGCGGCGTGCAGGTCGGCCAGCAGCGTCGGAAGACCGGCGGCGAGGGTGCCGTATTCGGCCCCGTGATAGAGCTGGTTGGCCTTCGCCACCCGTTCGGTCAGCACCACCGCCGGAACCTGAGGCGGGCGACGGTCCGGTGGGGTGGCCATGGTCAGGCCCATCAGCGTCAGCCGCAGAGCGGGGATCGCCTCGTGAGCCGCGCTGGTGTGCGGGTCCACTGGGGCGAAGGGCTGGCCCGTCAGCTCGGACGGGGCGATCTGCAACACCTCGGCGAAGGAGGTGATGAGGCTGGAGCGGTCCAGCAGCCGCTGGCCGTTCTCCACCATCGACAGGTAGCCGACCGACACCCCGGCCATGCCCGCGAGGTTGCGCAGACTCATCCCGCGCTGGCGGCGCGCCGACCGCAGACGCTCGCCGATCCTCCGAGCCTGCTCTTCGTTCATCGCCCCCGCCTCAACTCCCATGCCTCAGCCGTAGCGTAGGGCGAGCCTGTTGCCCCCAGGGGTCTTTCCCGCCAGACGGGCGGCATCACCGCAGCCCGGCCCGCTCGGCCAGATCACGCACCGCCGAGGCGTGAACGGTGGTGCGGTCGTTGAGCGCCGCGACCAGGTCCCGGGCGAAGGGGTCCAGCCGGAGCCGCAGGGGTGCCGCCGCGTCGGCCTCGACGAGCCGGGCGGCGGCCTGGTCGGCGCAGTCCTGGCGGGCCTCGGCCGCCGCGGCGACCACCAGCAGACTGGAGCGGGGGGCGCCGTCGAGTGCGGCATGATCCGCCGCGCGGGCATGGTCGGCGGCTTCGGCCGCGTCGCCCACCTCTGCGGCGACGGCGGCACGGGCTGCGATTACCAGGACCGACTCCCGTGCGCCGTCGGCCCGTTCGGCGGCCGTGGTAAGGAGGCGTTCGGCCTCCGGGCGGCGTCCGGCCATGGCCTGGGCGACGGCGGCCAGCGCCGGCAGCTCCCAGTCGGCCCCGGCGTCCTCGGCGCGTTCGGCGCGGGCCAGCGCGTACTCCGGCAGGCCGAGGTCGATCAGCAGCCGCACCTCCTCGACCAGTACCGGCAGCGGTTCGCGGGTGCCGGGACGGGCCCGGTGCAGCAGCATCCACGCCAGGTCCTTGTAGCCCAGGCGTCGCAGCAGCCCGGCGGCCAGCACATGCGCGTCCACGCGCAGCCGCACCGCCTCGTCCCGCGCGGGCCCCGCAGCGGTGGCCAGCGCGAGGTCGGCCGCCTCGATCAACTCCGGCAGCGCGAGCGCGAGATGATGCTCGTCGCCCGCGGTATCGGCCCGTGTGGCGGCCCGGGTCCGTTCCGCCAGTTCCTCCAGCAGCACGCCGGGGGCCGTGGGTGGTTGCCGGCGGACCAGGCTGCGCCGCAGGTGGAAGGCGACCGCCCGCACCGCCGCGTGCTCCTGACCGTGTGGCGGGTAGGGCTGTCCGGTCAGGTCCGCGACATCCAGCCGCAAGGCGTTGGCCAGTACCGCCAGTGGGCCACGGCGGTCCACCCACCCCCGGCCGGTCTCCAGTCCGGCGAGGTAATCGAGCCCCAGGCCGGTGCGGGAGGCAAGGTCATCCCGAGTCAGTTCCCGGTGGCGGCGCCAGGTGGCCAGGCGGGCCCCAATCGGGCCGCCGGCGGCAGTCTCGTCCAGCTCGCGCATCACCAGATTGCTCGCATACCCACTCGCCCGGACCGTGCTCTGCCAGGACAAAGGTCCATGCATCCCGTTCAGTGGAGGGTCGGGTCCCCCGTGGCAGGACGCATATGCCTGGCGCGCGACACATTAGTCACACCGCTGAAGGACGCACGAACTGGCAGGTGACGCGCCTAGATGACTGATGCCAAGGGCTTGCTGGCGCGCATGAGATGAAGCGAGGGAGC
>NZ_JBDJPF010000057.1:0-49202 GCF_054957865.1 Streptomyces xingningensis | reverse complement strand
CGTGTGGGAGAGTAGGACGCCGCCGAGCAATTATTGGGCCGGAGGCCCGAGTTGAGTGTTTACACATCGACTCGGGCCTCCGGCCTTTTGCATTTACCGATACGGTGGCGTCCATGAGTGGTCGCGCACAGTTGATGTGGGACGAGGCGGTAACAGGCTATGACTTCGGGCCCGGGCATCCGATGGACCCGGTTCGCCTGGCACTGACCATGCGCCTGGTGGAGGCGTACGGCCTGGACCGGGCGGTCCAGGTGGTGGCGGCCAGGGCGGCTGGGGATTCGACGCTACGGCTCGTCCACCGCGAGGATTACATCGCGGCCGTACGGGCGGCGTCCGCCAACCCGCGGTCCGCCGACGCCACTTATGGCCTCGGCACGCCGGACGATCCGGCATTTCCGGGAATGCACGAAGCGGCCGCACTGATCGCGGGCCAGTCGGTCGGTGCGGCCGAGGCCGTATGGCAGGGCCAGGCGGTGCACGCGGTGAACTTCACGGGTGGGCTGCATCACGCCATGCCGGGGTCGGCAGCGGGCTTCTGCGTCTACAACGACGCCGCCCTCGCAGTTGCCAGGCTGCTGGAACTCGGTGCTGAGCGGGTCGCCTACGTGGATGTGGACGTCCACCATGGCGACGGCGTGCAGGCGGCGTTCTGGGATGACCCCAGGGTGCTCACGATCTCGCTGCACGAGCATCCCCGTACGCTCTTCCCGCAGACCGGATGGCCGGAGGAGACCGGAGCGGGGGAGGCGGAGGGCGGCGCGGTGAATGTGGCCCTGCCGGCCGGGACGGGGGACGCGGGGTGGCTGCGGGCCTTCCACGCCGTGGTACCGGAACTCCTGGCGGCCTTCCGGCCGCAGGTGCTGGTGACCCAACACGGCGCCGATACGCACTTCGAGGACCCGCTTGCGCATCTTGCGGTCTCCCTGGACGCACAGCGGCTGGTGGCCGAGGCCTGCCATGAACTGGCGCATCAGCACACGGAGGGCCGCTGGGTGGCCCTGGGCGGGGGCGGCTATGCCGTGGTGGACGTGGTGCCCCGGTCCTGGACCCATCTGGTCGCCATCGCCGCCGGACGGCCGGTGGCGCCGGAGGCCGAGGTGCCGGAGGAGTGGCAGCGCGAAGTCTTCCGCCGCACCCGCCAGTTGGGCCCGCCGCGGATGACGGACGGACTGCGGCCGCAGTGGCGGGACTTCAACCACCACGGCTATGACCCGGCCGACCGGCTCGACCAGGCGATTCTGGCCACCCGGCGGGCGGTTTTTCCGGCGCATGGACTGCTGCCGTAGCCAAGGGCTTTGACCGGCCGTTAGCCGACCGTGGAACGCTTGCGCGCGCATCTGCTCGCCGCCCGGCTCGCCGGGACCGTGGCCACGACGCGGGAGCGGAGCCTGGACCGTTACCGCAGATTCGTCGCCGGCGACCCCCGGGTGCTGATGGGACTGGAGCCTGAAAATGACTGGCGCTTTAAGGAGTTGTTGCACCTGATGGGGAGTAGGTGTGGAGTTTCGGCCGATCCCACACACACTTCAGGGCAAGATGTGATTGACCCCGATCGCACACTGATGGCACTCGGTGCCTTCGCCGACCGCCTCGCCGCGGTGGCCGCGGCGGGCGCTCCGGTGCTGATCGGCACCGGGCACCCCCACCGGCTCCTGGGTTTCTACGCCTCCTTGGCCGCTGGACTGTCGGCGGCCGGATGCCGTGTCCTCACCCCCGCGCAGGGTCGAGGTGTCGACATAACGACCCGGTTTGGCGTACGCACATACAACCTTGACTACGTCCAAGGAGTCGCGATGGTGCGTGAACCCGGCGCACGGAGATCCTCGAATGAGCCCGGCGCACACACTCATTCGCCCCTCCCGCTTCGTACCGTACTGGCCGCCGCGGCGGACGGTGAAGGGCCGTTGCCGGGCCTGGTCATCGGGGATCACGGATGGGTCTGCGGGGCAGGTCAGCTGGGCTTTGAGGCCATCGGGCTGGCGGACTCGGACGACCCCGCGCTGTTCGTCGGTCAGGCCGAGGGGCGGGTGTCCGTCGTCGTTCCGCTTGATGACGCTGTGCGGTCTGATTACTACCTGCCGCTTACTCGCTATGTACTCAATCGAGCGTGTCTGTCACGGTAGGCGGCCGATGGCTGCTCCTCTTCCCCACTCGCATCACCCGCCCCTAGTCTGGGGAGTGAGCGCGCAGCGACGAGGAGTCACCGGAGGGGAAGCCGGTGCGCGTCATGTGCGGAAGGTTCAGGTGTGTGTCATGGCTGCTGGCGAAAGGCCTCTCAACGAGGTCGTGTTCCTGACCGTGGCGGAAGTTGCCGCGGTGATGCGCGTGTCCAAGATGACCGTGTACCGCTTGGTACACAGTGGTCATCTGCCGGCGATCCGGGTGGGAAGGTCCTTCCGGGTCCCAGAGCAGGCGGTGCACGAGTACCTCCGTGAGTCTTTTGTGGGGGTGGAAACCGCCTGACGAGGACCTCGGATTACGTTGTTCGCCCGGTGCCGGGTAGGCTGGCCCGATGTAGGTCGTGTGGGCTCGGACGCCCCGCACCGAGTGAATCGATGTAAGCGAGGGTAGTCGTGGGCTCTGTTATCAAGAAGCGGCGCAAGCGGATGGCGAAGAAGAAGCACCGCAAGCTGCTCAAGCGCACTCGCGTTCAGCGCCGCAACAAGAAGTAAGCAGCGCCGCTGTGTTCGTCCCGCAGCCCTCCCACCGTCTCGACGGTGGGAGGGCTGCGGTGTTTGCGTTGCGTAAGGCCTTCGCTACGGCTTGAAATGTCGCTCCGTGCAGTGGGCGGTCATCACAGCGCAACAACGAGCCGCTACGGTGACCGCCACAGGGCATCTCCCGTCGGCTGAGGGGGACCCGACGGAAAGAAAGGCGCTGATCTTGGGCAAGGTCGTGCTCGTCACCGGAGTCGCGCGCCGACTGGGCGGCCGCTTCGTCCGTCGCGTCCAGCGAGAGTCCGGTGTCGACCGGGTCATCGGGGTGGACGCGGTGCCACCCGAGCACCACCTCGGCGGGGCCGATTTCATACGGGCGGACATTCGCCATCCCACGATCGCGCGGGTCCTGGCGGAGCACACCGTCGACACCGTGGTGCACATGGACGTCAATGGCACCCCGCTGGGCAAGCGCGGCAGCCGGACCTTGGTCAAGGAGACCAATGTCATCGGCACCATGCAACTGCTGGGTGCCTGCCAGAAGACCCCGTCCGTCAAGCGCCTGGTCATCAAGTCCAGCACGAATGTGTACGGTTCCGCGCCCCGCGATCCCGCGATCTTCACCGAGACCACGCCGCCCAAGTCGCTGCCCAGCGGCGGCTTCGCCAAGGACGTGGTCGAGATCGAGGGATATGTGCGCGGCTTCGCCCGCCGTCGCCCGGATGTGGCGGTGTGTGTGCTGCGGTTCGCCAACATCCTCGGGCCCTGCGCCGATTCGCCGTTCGCCGAGTACTTCGCGCTGCCCGTACTGCCCTCCGTCGTCGGCTTCGACCCCCGGCTCCAGTTTGTGCACGAGGACGATGCGATCGAGGCGCTGCGGATCGGTGCGGGCGAGCCGCGCCAGGGAACGCTCAACAGCGGGACGTTCAACATCGCGGGCGATGGCGTGCTGCTGCTCTCCCAGGCCGCGAGGCGCCTTGGGCGCCCCACCCTCCCGTTCCTCCTGCCGACCGTCACCTGGTTCGGTGCCGTGTTGCGTTCGGCCCGGGTGCTGGACTTCTCCCCCGAGCAGATCCGCCTGCTCACCCATGGCCGGGTCGTCCAGACCGATCAGATGCGGGAGACACTGGGCTTTCATCCCCGGTACACCACGCCCGGCGCGTTCGCGGACTTCATCCTCAGCCGTGGCCCCGGCCTGCTGCCGCCCGAGACCCTCGCCCGTACCGTCGACCGGATCGCCGCGGCAGTGCCTGCCGGCCGCGACCACAAGTGAGGAGCGCACGCACCATGGCGGATGCGAAGGTCATCCCGTTCGGCGAGGAACCGCGGTCCAAGCGGCGTGGCAAGCGGATGAGTTCGGGCCGTACCGGCCGGGCCGCGACGCCCCTGGCGCCGGTGCCGCCACCGCGCGAGGAGCAGCCCGCGCCGCCCGGGGCGGCGGCCGTCGAGCCGGCGCCGGAGCGGGAGGACGGCTGGAACCAGAAGCTCGCCCATGGCCTGAGCTTTCTGCGCCGCCGGATCACCGGTGAGTATGAGGTCGATGACTTCGGCTTTGACAAGGAACTCACCGACCAGGTGCTGATGTCCGCGCTCCGCCCGTTCTATGAGAAGTACTTCCGGGTGGAGGTGCGGGGGCTGGAGAACATCCCGGACAAGGGCGCGGCGCTGGTCGTCGCCAACCACTCCGGGACGTTGCCCATCGACGGTCTGATGCTGCAGGTCGCCGTGCACGATCACCATCCGGCCGGGCGGCACATCCGGATGCTCGCGGCGGACCTGGTCTTCATGCTGCCGGTGATCAATGAGATCTCCCGCAAGGCCGGGCACACCCTGGCCTGCGCCGAGGATGCCCAACAGCTCCTTGAGCGCGGCGAGGTGGTCGGTGTGATGCCGGAGGGCTTCAAGGGGATCGGGAAGGCGTTCTCCGAGCGGTACAAGTTGCAGCGCTTCGGCCGGGGAGGCTTTGTCTCCACGGCACTTGGGGCGGGGGCGCCGATCGTGCCCTGCTCGATCGTCGGGGCCGAGGAGATCTACCCGAAGATCGGCAATTCAAAGACGCTGGCCCGGCTGCTGGGCTTCCCGTACTTCCCGCTGACGCCGACCTTTCCCTGGCTGGGGCCGCTGGGGATGGTCCCGCTGCCCACGAAGTGGACCATCCAGTTCGGAGAGCCGATTCCCACGGACGGCTATCCGCCGGAAGCCGTGGACGATCCAATGCTGATGTTCAACCTCACCGACCAGGTGCGCGAAACGATTCAGCACACGCTTTACAAGCTGCTTGTGCAACGGCGGTCGGTGTTCTTCTGAGCAGAAGAACACCGACCGCCGCCTGAACAGCCCTGCCGCGATGGGTTACTTGGCGTCCTCGCCATGGAGGCCCAGGCCCGGCAGGATGCCGGGGAGGATGGGCGGGAGAGTGATCTCCGGCTGCTTGGACGGCTTGTCCTCCTTGCCGTGCGAACCGCCGGACGGGCTGGAGGGGTCGCCGGGCACGACGGGGTGGAGCAGCCCGCCCGGGCCGAGGAGGCCGCCGTGGTCTTCCTGGCTGCCGGTGGACGGCTGTGCGGACCGACCGCCGGAGCGCTTGCCCTCGGGGCTGGTGGACGACCGGGGGGCCGGGGCGCTGTGCCCCGCGCTGCCCGGGGAACCCTGGTGCGCGGAGGATTCGCCGTGACCTCGGGCGTCGTGCTTGCCATGGCCGTGCAGCAGGGAGCGCAGTGGCTCGATCTCATCGTCTATGGCCTGGAAGGCCGAACTGACCTGATCGCGCACGTCGTTGAGCGGCAGCGGCAGCTTGTCGCGCAGCTGGCTCCAGCCCTCGAGATGCGAGGAGGTGAACGAGGACAGCAGCTGCATGGGGGCGAGCGAGCCATCGCGCTGATAGGCCGCGCGCAGCAGCCGGTGGCCCTCGGAGACGTCGTGCCGCATGCCCGAGAGGGTCTTGCGGATCTCGCTCAGCGACTCGTGGTCGAGGTGGCCGGACCGGCCGCGCTCCATGAGCCGACGGGCCTCCTGCAGGCGGGTCGAGGCCTGGTCGAGGAAGAGCGAGCCGCGGTCGGAGTCGCTGTCGGCGAGGCCGAGTTTGAGGTCTTCCATGCCGCGTTTGAGCCCGTAGAGCGTGTCGCCGGGCAGGGCGCTGGAGCTGGCGGCGGCCACGCCGCCGAACGCCCCGGCCGCCACGCCCACCGTCAGCCCGCCGGCCGCGAGCCCCTTGGACCAGCGGGAGCGGGGCTTGAGCCGACTCAGCGGGCCGCCCTGCCGATGCGCGCCCTTGCCGCCCGAGGCGCTTTTGCGCTGCTCGGGGACGGTGGGGGCATCGGCGAACTGGACCTCCATGGCGGCGATCAGCCGCGCCCGCTGCACGGTCTTCACTTCGGGATCCAGCTCCGGCGCGGGCAGTTCGGCGAGCCCGTCTGCCAAGGCCAGAAGTCTTCCGTGCTCGGCGTCATCCGCCGATGGGCCCCGTGCGGCCGCCGTGCCCTGGAGTTCCTGGTCCTCCAGGGCCTGGGCGAAGGCGTTCGCCCGCCGGTGCGCCGATACGTTCGCGATCACTGGCGGCACCTCCTCTCGTCATGACGATCGACTCCCCTGAACACTTGGAGGTTGCACGCCTTGAGGGCATCCACTCGATCGAGTGAGCGGATGCGGGCATGGCGTGATTGCGGGAAGTCTGCATCCCGGACAACGAGCGGTGCGGCGGTCGGGTTACGCGGGCGGGTTGCGCGGCCGGGATCGGGGACGTGGGGACGGCGAATTCAGGCATGGCGGAGGACGGGCGTCAGCGTGCGTCGTCCGGGAGGAGTCTGGCGAGGGTGCGGACGGCCCGGTACTGCAGGGTCTTGATCGCGCCCTCGTTCTTGCCCATGACCCGGGCGGTCTCGGCGACCGACAGGCCCTGGAGGAAACGCAGGGTGACGCACTCCTGCTGCTGGGGGTTGAGCTTGCGCACCGCCTCCAACAGGGCGGCGTTGGACAGGGATTCGAGGACGGAGTCCTCGGGACTGCGCTCGACCTCATTGGCGTCGAGCATCTCGCCGGTGGTCACCTCCAGCCGGAACCGGGACGACTTGAAGTGGTCGGCGACCAGGTTGCGGGCGATCGTCACCAGCCAGGCGCCGAAGTCGCGGCCCTGCCAGGTGAAGGTGCCGATCCGGCGCAGGGCGCGCAGGAACGTCTCGCTGGTCAGGTCCTCGGCGGTGGCCCGGCCGCCCACGCGGTAGTAGATGTAGCGGTAAACGGTGTCGGCGTACTGGTCGTAGAGGCGGCCGAATGCCTCGGCCTCGCCGGCCTGGGCGCGCTCGACCAGGTCCAGCATGCGGGCGCTGTCGCTGTCCGCGCTCGGGCGGCGGGTGGTGGTAGTGGTGCCCGCCCCCGCGCCGCGGCGGGCGCGTCTGCCGACCGCGGCGCTGCCCTCGGCGAGGGCGTAGCAGGGGCTCCGTTGGCCGAAGGCCGGGCCGGCTGCTACGGAGGGGGCGAGCGTGGCGAAGGCGGGGACGGCGTACGCGGTGGGGACGAAGCCGCGCAGACGGTCAAGGACCGCTGCGCGCAGCGTAGCCAGGCCCGAGGCGTCAACCCCGACGTGTGGGTACACGGGACTCCCAGAGGCAGAGCTTCCATCACGTGCAGTACCGGACCGTTCACTCGTCGTAGGGACAAGCAAGGGACCGGTTTGCGTCTGAGGAGAATAACCCTTCGTACAGGCAGCGCTACACCGAGTTGCTCAAATCATCGTTTCCGTTCGCTCTCTCACCTGTTGGTGGTTGATCAAATATCGAACTGTGAATGGAAGTTGACCGATTTTGCTTAAGGTGTGGCCGATTGGGCAGCGTGTTGTGGCAATCAGGACACGGCAGGACTGTCGGTGGCCGCGTGGGGGTATGACAACAGGATTGCCTGCTGGTGGACTGTGATTACGGTCCGTATTCGGGAAGTTGGCGGGACGTCACCACTCCGTCGCCCGATCCGGTGATGACGGCGGGTCCGGGGCCGCAGCCTCGCGGGTCAGTGGCGGGTCAGTGGCGGGTCAGTGGCGGCGTCGGTGCAGCGCGATCGCGGCGGCGCCGCCCGCCAGGGCGCCCAGGCCGAGGGCCGCCGGGACGCCGATCCTGGCCGCCTTGCGGCCCGTACGGTAGTCGCGCAGCTGCCAGCCGCGTTCGTGCGCATGCTTGCGCAGCCGGGCGTCGGGGTTGACCGCGTGCGGGTGGCCGACGAGGGAGAGCATCGGGATGTCGTTGGCGGAGTCGCTGTACGCGGCGCAGCGGGCCAGTTCCAGGCCCTCGGCCGCGGCCAGCGCCCGTACCGCCTCGGCCTTGGCCGGGCCGTGCAGCATCTCGCCGACCAGCTTGCCGGTGTAGACGCCGCCGACGGACTCGGCGACGGTGCCCAGGGCGCCGGTCAGGCCGAGTCTGCGGGCGATGATGGTGGCGGTCTCGATGGGGGCCGCGGTGACCAGCCAGACCTTCTGGCCGGCGTCGAGGTGGGCCTGGGCGAGGGCGCGGGTGCCGGGCCAGATGCGCTCGGCCATGTACTCGTCGTAGATCTCCTCGCCGATGGTCATCAGCTCCGAGACCCGGTGGCCCTTGACGATGGACAGCACGCTGTCCCGGGCGTCCTGGATGTGCTCGGGGTCCTCGATGCCGGCCAGCCGGAACCAGGTCTGCTGCCAGGCGAAGCGGGCCAGGTCGCGCTTGCCGAAGAAGCGGCGTTTGTAGAGGCCGCGACCGAAGTGGAAGATGGCGGCGCCCTGCATCACGGTGTTGTCGAGGTCGAAGAACGCGGCGGCCCTGGCGTCGCCGACGACCGGGAACTCGGGTTCGGCCGCGCGCTCGGCGGACTCCCGGAGCTCCTGCTCCTGCGCGGACTTGCGGGCTGCCTCCGCCGCGGCCTCGCCTGCCCGCACGCTGCGTGCGGTGGCGGGGCGCCGGCGGAAGGTGAGCCATGCGAGTGCGGCCATGCCGCGAGCATAGCCAGTTTGTTCGGGGTATCCGGGGCGGGGACGATGCTATGACGTGAACTCTACGCATCAGTAGCGTTACCGCCCCGCCGGTCGGTCAGCCGCCGAGCGCCTTGCGCAGGCGGGCGGGGTCCACCCGCCAGAAGTCGTGCTGGGCGCCGTCGACGAGGATGACCGGGATCTGCTCCCAGTACTGGCGGTACAGCTCCTCGTCCTCGGTGATGTCCTTCTTCTCCCAGTGGGCACCCAGTTCGCCGCAGACGGTGGCGATCACGGCCTCGGCGTCGTCGCACAGGTGGCAGCCGGGCTTGCCGATCAGGGTGACGGTGTGGTCGGCGGGGTTCTCGCGGGCCTGGCGGCGGAGGAGCGGGCTCATGAGCGCCATTGTGCCCGGTGGCGCGGGGCGGTCTGCGGGGGCTTTCGGGGCGCCTGGGTCGACTACCATCATGTGGCGATTTATTGGTGTCCGGGGGTGTGTGGTGAGGAGTGAGAGTCCGTGTCCCGGTCGGCCGACCTCTGGTGCCGATGTGACGGCTGTGGCGGTCGCTGCGATACGGACATTGGTTCCCGGATCCGGCCGAAACTCCGCGTGACACCCATCACTTTGGCCGGACAAAGCGGACACCATCTTTGTGCACGCGTTCACAAAGGCATAGCCTGCGTTCGACGGGGCGGTCCTGGGACAAGGCGCCGCCTACAGCCCCGCTCTACCCGCAGGAGCACCGTGGCAACTGGCCGAACTCACCGACCGGCGACCCGAAGCCGAGGGATTCCCGAGGCCACCGTCGCCCGGCTACCGCTGTATCTGCGCGCGTTGACCGCGCTCTCCGAGCGCTCGGTCCCCACGGTCTCCTCCGAGGAGCTGGCGACCGCGGCGGGCGTCAACTCCGCCAAGCTGCGCAAGGACTTCAGCTACCTCGGCTCGTACGGCACCCGCGGTGTCGGCTATGACGTCGAGTACCTCGTCTACCAGATCTCGCGGGAACTCGGCCTGACCCAGGACTGGCCGGTCGTGATCGTCGGCATCGGCAACCTCGGCGCCGCGCTGGCCAACTACGGCGGCTTCGCCTCGCGCGGCTTCAGGGTCGCGGCCCTGATCGACGCCGACCCCGCCATGGCCGGCAAGCCGGTCGCCGGGCTGCCGGTGCGGCACACCGACGAACTCGAGTCGATCATCAGCGAGAACGGCGTCTCCATCGGCGTCATCGCGACCCCGGCCGGTGCCGCCCAGCAGGTGTGCGACCGGCTGGTCGCCGCCGGGATCACCTCCATCCTCAACTTCGCGCCCACCGTGCTGTCGGTTCCGGAGGGCGTCGACGTGCGTAAGGTGGATCTGTCGATCGAGCTGCAGATCCTCGCCTTCCACGAGCAGCG
Source organism: Streptomyces xingningensis (assembly GCF_054957865.1). NCBI lineage: Bacteria > Bacillati > Actinomycetota > Actinomycetes > Kitasatosporales > Streptomycetaceae > Streptomyces > Streptomyces xingningensis. The sequence continues at coordinate 39,218 of NZ_JBDJPF010000057.1, read as the reverse complement.
CAAGGCGGGCGAGGAGTCCGCGCAGGCCGCCACCGCGACACGGCCCCGCCCGGGGGCGGGAGTCCGTACCGCCACGGGCGGCAGAAAGGGACCCGACGGGGATGTCCCCGCCGTGATGCCGGCATGAGCGAGCGAATCATCAAGAGGGGCGTCCCAGGCGCAGGCTTGCCCGAGCGAAGCGAGGGACAGGCATGAGTCTTCTGGTAGTCGGTCTCAGCCACCGCAGTTCTCCGGTGAGCGTGCTGGAGCGGGCCGCGCTCACGCGGGCCGTGCAGGCCGCGCTGGTGCACGACGCCCTCGCGGCCGAGCCCGCCACCGAGGCGGCGGTGCTCGCCACCTGCAACCGCATCGAGCTCTACGCCGACGTGGACAAGTTCCACGCCGGTGTGGCCGAGCTGTCCACGCTGCTGGCCCGGCACACGGGCGTCGCCCTGGACGAGCTCACGCCGTATCTCTATGTGCACTACGAGGACCGGGCCGTCCACCATCTGTTCTCGGTGGCCTGCGGGCTGGACTCGATGGTCGTCGGCGAGGGCCAGATCCTCGGCCAGATCAAGGACGCGCTCGCCCTCGCCCAGGAGCTGCACACCGCCGGGCGGCTGCTCAACGACCTCTTCCAGCAGGCCCTTCGGGTCGGCAAGCGCGCCCACAGCGAGACCGGCATCGACAAGGCCGGCCAGTCGCTGGTGACCTTCGGCCTGGAGCAGCTCTCGGACGGCCCGTCCGTCGAGGAGTGGGCCGCGGGCAGGCGCGCCCTGGTCATCGGCGCGGGCTCGATGTCCTCACTGGCCGCGGCGACGCTGGCCCGGGCGGGGGTGGCGCATGTGGCCGTCGCCAACCGGACGCTGGAGCGGGCCCGGCGGCTGGCACAGATTCTGACCGAGCCGGGCGGCCCCGGCTGTACGGCCTCGGCGGTGGAGATGTCCGCCGTGCCGGGCGAGCTGGCGCTGGCCGACATCGTGGTGTCCTGTACGGGCGCCACCGGCCTGGTCCTGACGGCCGAGGCCATCCGGGCCGCGCTCGCCGGCCGCCCCGGGATCGCCCTGCTCGACCTCGCCATGCCCCGTGACATCGACGCCGCCGCGCACCGGATCGGGGGGGCCCGGCTGGTCGACATCGAGACCCTCGCCGAGGCCTCCGCTGACGCACCCATGGCCGCCGACGTCGACCAGGTGCGGGCCATCGTCTCCGACGAGGTGGCCGCCTTCGGCGCCGCCCAGCGGGCCGCGCACATCACGCCCACCGTGGTGGCCCTGCGCACCATGGCGGCCGATGTGGTGGCCGGCGAGATCGCCCGGCTGGACGGGCGGCTGCCCGGGCTCGACGACCGGCAGCGCGCGGAGATCGCGCAGACCGTGCGCCGGGTCGTCGACAAGCTCCTGCACGCGCCCACGGTGCGGGTCAAGGAGCTGGCCGCCACCCCCGGCGGTGCCGGCTACGCCGATGCGCTGCGGGAACTCTTCGACCTCGACCCGCAGGCGGTGGCCGCCGTCAGCCGGGCCGATACGCGCAGCGCGGAAACGCGCGACACAGCACGGGAGTCGGTATGAACGACACCACTACACCCCTGCGCCTGGGCACCCGGCGCAGCCAGTTGGCCATGGCCCAGTCCGGGCAGGTCGCCGAGGCGGTGCGGCGGCTCACCGGGCGTCCGGTCGAGCTGGTCGAGATCACCACCTACGGGGACGTCTCGCGGGCCGCCCTGGCGCAGATCGGCGGCACCGGTGTGTTCGTCACCGCGCTGCGGGACGCGCTGCTGGCGGACGGGATCGACTTTGCCGTGCACTCGCTCAAGGACCTGCCGACCGCGCAGCCGGCGGAGCTGGTGCTGGCCGCCGTCCCGGTCCGGGAGGACCCGCGCGATGTGCTGGTGGCCCGCGACGGCCTGCGCTTCGAGGACCTCGCGGCGCTTCCGGCGGTTCCGCGCATCGGCACCGGCTCGCCGCGCCGGATGGCGCAGCTCAACGCCTGGGCGCGGGCGCTCGGCCGGGAGATCGAGACCGTGCCGATCCGCGGCAATATCGACACCCGTTTGAGCTTTGTGGCCAAGGGTGAGCTGGATGCGGTCGTGCTGGCCGCCGCCGGTCTCACCCGGATCGGCCGGATCGGGGAAGCGACCCAGTTCCTCGACCCCGACCTGGTTTTGCCCGCCCCCGGCCAGGGGGCCCTGGCCATCGAGTGCGCTGCGCGGAACGCAGCCCTCGTGGCCGTTCTCGCCGAGCTCGACGACCCGCACACCCGGGCCGCCGTGACCGCCGAGCGTTCCCTGCTCGCCGCGCTGGAGGCCGGCTGCTCCGCACCCGTGGGTGCGCTGGCCGACCTTTCCCCCGGGGGAGGCGCCATGGGCGACGGGCGGGATGTCACCGAAATGCGCCTGCGGGGCGTCGTCGGCTCGACCGACGGTGCCACGCTGGTGCAGCTGTCCACCACCGGTCCCGTGCCCGCGTCGGACGCCGACGCGCTGGCTCTCGGTCGCGAACTCGCGGCCGAGATGCTCGACAAGGGTGCGGCCGGTCTTATGGGGGAGCGAGCACTTTGAACCCCACCGCCCCGAACCACCCCGTGCACGGGTACGTCACCTTCCTCGGTGCCGGCCCCGGAGACCCGGGACTGCTGACGTTGCGCGCCGTGGAGGCACTGGCGGCCGCGGACGTCCTGATCGCCGATCCGCAGGTGCTGGATGTGGTGCGTACGCATGCCCGCGCGCAGGTGGACATGCCCATCCAGACGGTTACTGACGAGTCGTCAAGTGCCGCCGGAGTCCCCATTCTTAGGGACACGGCCAATCTTGTCATGACGGCCGCGCGCGGCGGCAAGCGGGTCGTCCGTGCGGTGCTCGGCGACCCCGGCATGGACGGCGGTGCCGCCGAGGAGATGCTCGCCTGCGCCGCCGAGGGCATCACCTTCGAGGTGGTGCCGGGCATCGCCACCGCCGTGGGCGTGCCCGCCTACGCGGGGGTGCCGCTGCGCGACGGCGAGGGGGGTGATGTGCGGTTCGTCGACGCCCGTACGGCCACGTCCACCTGCTGGTCCGAGGTCGGCGCCAGCGAGGTGACCGTGGTGGTCTCCAGCACGCTGGACTCGGTCGTCGCGACCGCCGCCGAGCTGGTCTCCGCCGGGCGCAAGCCCGACACCCCGCTGAGCGTCACCGTGGCCGGCACCACCACCCGGCAGCGCACCTGGACCGCCACCCTGGGCACGGTCGCCCAGGTGCTCAAGGCCGCCAAGGTGCTGCCGTCGCCGGACGGCGGGCAGCCCGTGATAGCCGTGGTCGGCGAGCGCAGCGCGGCCGAACGGCGTGAGCCGCTCTCGTGGTTCGAGTCCAAGCCGATGTTCGGCTGGAATGTGCTCGTGCCGCGCACCAAGGAGCAGGCCGCCTCGCTCTCCGACCAGCTCCGCTCGTACGGCGCCGTGCCGCACGAGGTGCCGACCATCGCCGTCGAACCGCCGCGCACCCCGCAGCAGATGGAGCGTGCGGTCAAGGGCCTGGTCACCGGGCGCTATGAGTGGATCGCCTTCACCTCGGTCAACGCGGTCAAGGCGGTGCGCGAGAAGTTCGAGGAATACGGGCTCGACGCGCGGGCGTTCGCGGGCATCAAGGTCGCGGCCGTCGGCGAGCAGACCGCCAAGTCGCTGATCGAGTTCGGGGTGAAGCCCGATCTGGTGCCCAGCGGCGAGCAGTCGGCCGCGGGCCTGCTGGAGGACTGGCCGCCCTACGACCCGGTCTTCGACCCGATCGACCGGGTCTTCCTGCCGCGCGCCGACATCGCCACCGAGACGCTGGTGGCCGGTCTGATCGAGCTGGGCTGGGAGGTCGACGACGTCACCGCCTACCGGACGGTGCGCGCCTCGCCGCCGCCGGCCGACACCCGGGAGGCGATCAAGGGCGGCGGCTTCGACGCCGTGCTCTTCACCTCCTCGTCCACCGTGCGGAACCTCGTCGGCATCGCCGGCAAGCCGCACAATGTCACTGTCATCGCCTGCATCGGCCCGGCCACCGCGAAGACCGCGGAGGAGCACGGCCTGCGGGTGGACGTGCTGTCGCCCGAGCCCTCGGTGCACAAACTGGCCGAGGCGCTCGCGGAGTTCGGGGCGGCGCGGCGCGATGCCGCGCTGGAGGCCGGCGACCCGGTCACCCGCCCGAGCGAGCGGCGGCCCGGATCGCGTAGAAGGGCACGGAGTTGAGCACGTACGGATCGTTTCCCGCCGCCCGCCCCCGGCGGCTGCGCAGCACGCCGGCCATGCGCCGCATGGTCGCGGAGACCCGGCTGCATCCGGCCGAGCTGATCCTGCCCGCCTTTGTGCGGGAGGGGATCAGCGAGCCGGTGCCGGTCTCGTCCATGCCGGGCGTCGTCCAGCACACCCGGGACACCCTGCGGAAGGCCGCGGTCGAGGCCCTGGCGGCCGGGGTCGGCGGGATCATGCTCTTCGGCGTGCCCGAGCACAAGGACGCGCTCGGCAGCCAGGGCACCGATCCGGACGGCATCCTGCAGCGGGCCATCCGGGACGTACGGGCCGAGGTCGGCGACGAGCTGGTCATCATGTCGGACCTCTGCCTCGACGAGTACACCGACCACGGCCACTGCGGCGTCCTGGACGACCGGGGCCGGGTGGACAATGACGCGACGCTCGAACGGTACGCCGAGATGGCCCGCGTCCAGGCCGATGCGGGCGTCCATGTGGTGGGCCCCAGCGGGATGATGGACGGCCAGGTCGGGGTCGTCCGCGCGGCGCTGGACGCTGCCGGGCACCAGGACGTGGCGGTCCTCGCCTACACCGTGAAGTACGCCTCGGCCTTCTACGGCCCGTTCCGGGAGGCGATGGCCTCCTCGCTCGAGGGCGACCGCAAGACCTACCAGCAGGATCCGGCCAACGCCCGCGAGGCGATGCGCGAGCTGGCGCTGGACCTCGCCGAGGGCGCCGACCTGGTGATGGTCAAGCCGGCGCTGCCCTACCTCGACATCCTGGGCAAGGTGGCGGACGCGGTGGACGTGCCGGTCGTTGCCTACCAGGTCTCGGGCGAGTACGCGATGGTCGAGGCCGCCGCGGCCAATGGCTGGATCGACCGGGACCGGGCGATCATGGAGACGCTGACCGGCATCAGGCGCGCGGGCGCCCAGCAGATCCTCACCTACTGGGCGACCGAGGTGGCGCGGCAGCTCTAGGGGTTCGCGAGGGTTCTTTGGCTTGAAGTGGACGGCGGTGCTCCGGTGTTGGGGCACCGCCGTCGCGCGTCTCAAACCTGCCCCGTCACCCACATAGGTCGTCTCTCGTCGAAATGGGACGGGGCTGGCACCGGCAAACCGAACATGACTACCGTGCGTGTCAGGACGCTTACGCTACGGAGGCGTGCATGAGTCATGACCCCGAACTCGCCGATGACTGGGAGTACACGCTCCAGGTCCCATCGGATCCCATGGCGCCGTGCATCGCACGGCGCACGCTCCGCACCATCTTCGAGGAGCACGGCTTCCTCGAACTCGCCGACACCGCCGAGCTGCTGACCTCGGAGCTGGTGACCAACGCCTACCGCTACTCCGACGGCCCCGCCTCGGTGCGCGTCAAGCGCGAGGGGGACCGGGTGCGGGTGGCGGTGTGGGACACCAACCCCCGGCTGCCCGCGCTGGACGCCGTCCCGCTGCCGGACGACGAGGCCGAGCAGGGCCGCGGGCTGGGGCTCGTCCAGTGGTGCGCCGACAGCTGGGGCGGATTCGCGCTGCGGGACCAACCCCAGGGGCTGGTGGGCAAGTTGATCTGGTTCGAGCTGGGTGCCCGACCGGGCCCCACCCGGTGCGGGAAGGGCCCCGTCGGATAGACCGCTACAGGCGCTCGGGGGTACGGATGCCGAGCAGCGCCATGCCCTGGTGCAGGGTGCGGGCGGTGAGGTCGCACAGGAACAGGCGGTTCGCCACCTGCTCGCCGGTGTCGGCCTTGAGGACCGGGCACTGGTCGTAGAACGCCGTGAAGTGCGAGGACAGCTGGTAGAGGTAGGAGGCCAGCTTGTGCGGCTCATACGACGCCGCGACCTCCGCCAGGGTCTCGCCGAACTGGTCCAGATGCAGGCCCAGCGCCCGCTCGGCCGGCGCCAGCGCCAGCCCGGGGTGCGCGGCGGGCCGGGTGTCCCCCGCCCTGCGGATGATGGAGCGGATCCGGGCGTAGGCGTACTGGAGGTAGACGGAGGTGTCGCCATGGAGCGAGACCATCTGGTCCAGGTCGAACTTGTAGTCGCGGGACGCAGAGGTCGACAGGTCCGCGTACTTCACGGCACCGATGCCGACCTGGGTGCCGTTCTCGATGATCTCCTGCTCGGTGAGGCCCACCTTCTCGGCCTTCTCCCGCACCACGGCCGTGGCCCGCTCGATCGCCTCGTCCAGCAGATCCACCAGCCGGACCGTCTCGCCCTCCCGGGTCTTGAACGGCTTGCCGTCCTTGCCCAGCACCGTGCCGAAGGCCAACTGAACGGCGTGCACGCCCTCGTTCAGCCAGCCGATCCGGCGCGCCGTCTCGAAAACCATCCGGAAGTGCAGGGACTGCCGGGCGTCCACCACATAGAGCAGGGTGTCCGCGCCCAGGTTCCGCACCCGGTCACGGATCGCCGACAGGTCGGTGGCCGCATAGCCGTAGCCGCCGTCGGACTTCTGCACGATCAGCGGCACCGGCTTGCCGTCCGGACCCTTGACGTCCTCGAAGAACACACACAGCGCGCCCTCCGAGCGGACCGCGACCCCGGACTCCTCCAGCAGCCGGCAGGTCTCCGCCAGCATCTGGTTGTAGCCGGACTCGCCGACCACGTTCTCGTCGCGGATCTCCATGTCGAGCTTGTCGAAGACCGAGTAGAAGTAGATCTTCGACTCGTCGACGAACCTCCGCCACAGGGCCAGCGTCTGCTCGTCCCCGGCCTGGAGGTCCACCACCCGGCGGCGGGCCCGCTCCTTGAACTCCTCGTCGGAGTCGAAGAGCGCCCGCGACGCCTTGTAGAGGCGGCCGAGGCCGGACATGGCCTCCTCGCCGGAGACCCGCTCGTCCTTGTGATCCAGCTCGTGCGGGTGCTCGAAAAGGTACTGGATCAGCATGCCGAACTGGGTGCCCCAGTCGCCGATGTGATGACGGCTGATCACCTTCTCGCCGGTGAACTCGAGGATCTTGACCATCGAGTCGCCGATCACCGCCGACCGCAGATGGCCGACATGCATCTCCTTGGCCACATTCGGCTGCGCCCAGTCGACGACCGTGGTGCCCGGCTTCTCCTTGAACGGCACTCCCAGGCGCTCGTCCGCGGCGCGCGCGGCCAGCGTCTCGATGATCGCCCGGTCGGCCACCGAGATATTGAGGAAGCCGGGGCCGGAAACCTCGAGGCCGGAGATCAACTCGCCCTGGGGCAGGCCCTCGACGACCTTGGCCGCCAGCTCCCGCGGGTTGCCCTTCAGCCTCTTGGCCAGCGCCAGCATGCCATTGGCCTGGAAGTCCGCCCGGTCGCTTCGGCGCAGCAGCGGGTCGGCGGCGCCGGCCTCCGGCAGGGCTGCCGAGAGGGCATCCGCGATGCGCTGATGGAGCGTGGAAGCGAGGGAGGGAACCGAAGCCATGGGGTGGGTGCCATTCCGGTAGACGGCGATGGGGATGGCACCGAGTATCCCACGCCCCTATCACAGGTTTCGCGTGCAAATTCGCCGGACTGTTCGAAGTCGGACGGGCAACCCCGGGGGCGGTGGCGCCGTCTGGGACAATGGGCATGCCAGGACCGTAAGGAAGGAAGTGCCGTGGCTCAGGCTCAGAGCACCGAGGCCGACTGGGTCTCCCGATTTGCCGACGAGGTCATCGCCGAAGGCGAGCGCCGCGCCCCCGGCAAACCGATCGTCGTCGCCTCCGGCCTTTCCCCCTCCGGCCCGATCCATCTGGGCAACCTCCGCGAGGTCATGACCCCGCACCTGGTCGCCGACGAGATCCGGCGCCGCGGATTCCCGGTGCGCCACCTGATCTCATGGGACGACTACGACCGCTACCGCAAGGTCCCGGCGGGTGTCCCCGGCATCGACGAGTCATGGGCCCGGCACATCGGCAAGCCGCTGACCTCGGTGCCCGCCCCGGCCGGCTCCGCGTACCCGAACTGGGCCGAGCACTTCAAGGCCGCCATGGTCGAGGCACTGGCCGGGCTGGGCATCGAGTACGACCCGATCAGCCAGACCGAGCAGTACACCTCCGGTGTCTACCGCGAGCAGATCCTGCACGCGATGAAGCACCGCAAGGACATCGACGCGATCCTCGGCCAGTACCGGACGAAGGACAAGGCGACCGGCAAGCCCAAGAAGCAGCAGAAGCCTCTCGATGAGGCGGAGCTGGAGGCGGCCGAGGGTTCCGGCGCCGCGAGCGAGGACGACGGCAGCGGCTCGGGCGCGGCCTACTTCCCGTACAAGCCCTACTGCGCCGCCTGCGAGCGCGACCTCACCACCGTCACCGCCTACGACGACGAGACCACCGAGCTCGCCTACACCTGTGTGTGCGGCCACTCGGAGACCGTCCGGCTGAGCGAGTTCAACCGCGGCAAGCTGGTCTGGAAGGTCGACTGGCCGATGCGCTGGGCCTACGAAGGCGTGATCTTCGAGCCCTCCGGCGTCGACCACTCCTCGCCCGGCTCCTCCTTCGTGGTCGGCGGGCAGATCGTCCGCACGGTGTTCGGCGCCGAGCAGCCCATCGGCCCGATGTACGCCTTCGTGGGCATCAGCGGCATGGCCAAGATGTCCTCCTCCAAGGGCGGCGTGCCCACCCCGGGCGATGCGCTGAAGATCATGGAGGCCCCGCTGCTGCGCTGGCTCTACGCCCGCCGCAAGCCCAACCAGTCCTTCAAGATCGCATTCGACCAGGAGATCCAGCGGCTCTACGACGAGTGGGACAAGCTGGAGGCCAAGGTCGCGGACGGCAGCGTGCTGCCGGCCGACGCCGCCGCCCACGCCCGGGCCGCCCGCACCGCCGCCGGTGAGCTGCCGCGCACGCCCCGCCCGCTGCCGTACCGCACGCTCGCCTCGGTGGCCGACATCACCGCGGGCAACGACGACCAGACCCTGCGCATCCTCGGCGAGCTCGACCCCGGCAACCCGGTCACCTCGCTCGACGAGACCCGGCCCCGGCTCGACCGGGCCGAGTACTGGATCAACACCCAGGTCCCGGCCGAGCAGCGCACCCTGGTGCGCGCCGAGCCCGACACCGAGGCCCTGGCCGCGCTCGACGACCAGGCCCGCGAGTCGCTGCGCCTGCTGCTCGAGGGCCTGGACGAGCACTGGTCGCTGGACGGGCTGACCACGCTGGTCTACGGCGTGCCCAAGGTCCAGGCCGGGCTGGCGCCGGATGCCAAGCCCACCCCGGAGCTCAAGGTCGCCCAGCGCTCCTTCTTCGCGCTGCTCTACCACCTGCTCGTCGGGCGGGACACCGGCCCGCGGCTGCCCACGCTGCTGCTGGCGGTGGGCGCGGACCGGGTGCGCAAGCTGCTCGGCGCATAGCCGGTGAACGTGTTGGAGGGGGGCCGCCGCGGCGGCCCCCCTCCAACAACGTTCCGGCGCTTATTTCTTGTTGGCGGCTATTTCTTGTTGGCGGCCGCGACCGCGGCGACGGCCTCCTTGGCCGCGTTCTTGGCGTTCTTCATCATGTCGCTCGCATCCGGTGCCTTGGCGCCCTCGTAGCCGGTGCCGCTGAACTTCAGGGTGATCACGACATTGCCCGTGCGGGCGACGACCGACTCGTTCTGGAACTCGTCGCCGTCCTTGTTCTTGGTGACCGTGGAGACCGTGCTCGCCGAGTCACCGACGCCGCCGGCCTTCTGGATCTTGGCGTTCTTGGCGCCGTCCTCCTTGGACACCTTCTGCACCTGGTCGTCCGCGAACTCCTGGGCGCGCTTGTCGCCGGAGCCCTGGTTGGGGTCGGCGGAGAGGTTGTTGAAGGTGATGTTCAGGAAGCGGAACTGGTAGTCGTTCAGGCCGTTCCAGGAACAGCCGTCGACGAAGGGCTCGCCCCCCTTGTTCTTCGCCTTCGGCACCAGCTGGTCGATCGTCTTCCCCGAGAGCGACTTGCAGGCATCGGGCAGCTTGGCGTACTTCACGGCACTGACCGAGGGCGTGCCGCTGGTTTTCGCCGACGGCGCCGAAGCCGAGGCGGACGGAGTGCTCGAGGTCTTCTTGGACTCGGAGCCCGAGGAGCAGCCGGCGGCTACGAGCATCACCGGTACTGCGGCGCAGGCGAGGATTCGGGCGAGTCGCGGGGCTGTTCGTCGGTGCATGGATCCTTCGCTCATTCGGTGCGGGTGTGTGTTCCGCGCGGGGCGGCCGTGGTGCGTGTCCCCTCCCTACGCGCACGGTACGCGGCCCCGCCGCGGTGGCGGCCGAAATGGCGGTATTACTCGCCGGGCGGTTGGGGGCCGGGGCGCTAGTTGCCGAAGTGTCCCGAGTCGAGCTCTCGGGCCAGTGCGTGCGCCTTGTGTTGCATGTCCTGGCTGCCGGGGAGGTGCCGCTTGTCGGCCGGCCACTGGTCGTAGGCGAGGGTGACCAGGATGTTGGCGGACCGGAAGACCACCTTGACGTCCCGGTGCACCGCGGAGCCGCCGGACGTCAGGTTGTCGTCGATGAACGCCTCGTCGCCGAGGTCGTCCAGGGTGCGCGAGGCCAGGTCGGGGCCGGCGGAGGGGCCGGCCGAGGGGGTGGCGGAGGCCGAGGGGCCGACCGTGCGGGCCGGGGTGCCGGCCGCCCTGGGGTCGTTGTTGCCGCCGGCGCCGGCCGAGGGCGTCGAGGGGGAGGACGGGGGCGCCGTGGGCGTGGGGGAGGCGGGGATGTGCGCGGCGTCGGCCAGCCGTGTGTACAGCTGCTGGGCCCGGTCCTCGTCGCTGAGCCCCGGCTGGTAGGAGACCACGCGCTCGAAGTCGATGGCCAGGTGCCGGGTGCCGTCCGGCGTCTCCTGCTTCCAGCGGCAGCCGACCCGGCGGTCCGTGTCATAGGTGATGGTGGCCTGGCCGTGGTAGAGCTTCTCGGCGTCCTGCTCGCTCAGCTCCTCGTCGGAGGGCAGCAGCCGGCGCAGGGTGTCCCGGTTCACATAGCCGCAGGGCTCGGGGAGGTTGCGGTATTTGCCCGGCTGGGCGGCGGGCGTTGCGGCCTCGCCCTGGCCGGGCTTGGGGTCGTCGGCCCCGCCGCCGGAACCGGATCCCGAGCTGCATCCGGCGAGACCCGCTGTGAGCACGGCGGCGGCCAGTGCTGCTGCCGGTGCGTACGCCCTCCGCTGCACTGTCCGTGGCTCCTTTCGCCCTTCGCCCGAAAAACGGTTGCCGCCCCGGGACAGCCGCTGGACACAATGTGTACCGCACGCGCCGCCCGGCCGCTGGTCCGCCGTCGTGAATCAGGTGATTGGTCCGGCTTTTGCGTTATCTGGTTTTTCAGGGGAATGAGGAAAATATGCCGTACACCGAGCTGCCTGGCGCCCGAGTGCCGATCCGCATGTGGGCGGATCCGGCCACGGTCGAGGACGTCGCCATGCAGCAGCTGCGCAATGTCTCCACCCTGCCCTGGGTCCAGGGCCTGGCCGTGATGCCCGATGTCCACTTCGGCAAGGGCGCGACGGTCGGTTCGGTGATCGCCATGCGGGGTGCGGTGTGCCCGGCGGCGGTGGGCGTGGACATCGGCTGTGGCATGTCGGCGGTGAAGACCTCGCTGACGGCCAATGACCTGCCGGGCGATCTGTCGCGGCTGCGCTCGAAGATCGAGGAAGCGATTCCGGTGGGCTTCTCGATGCATGACGACGCGGTCGATCCGGGCCGGCTGCACGGCTTCCCGACCGCGGGGTGGGACGACTTCTGGGGGCGGTTCGACGGGGTCGCGGAGGCGGTCAAATTCCGTCAGGGCCGGGCGCTGAAGCAGATGGGAACGCTCGGCGGCGGGAACCACTTTTGGGAGCTTTGTCTTGACGCGGAGGATTCTGTCTGGATCATGCTGCACTCCGGTTCCCGGAACATCGGCAAAGAGCTGGCCGAGCACCACATAGGCGAGGCCCGCAAGCTCCCGCACAACCAGGGGCTGGTCGACCGTGACCTCGCGGTCTTCGTCTCGGATACCCCGCAGATGGCCGCCTACCGGCACGACCTGTTCTGGGCGCAAGAGTATGCGCGACTCAATCGCGAGATCATGATGGCGCTGTCTCAAGATGTGCTGCGCAGGGACTTCAAGAAGGCCAAGGTGACCTTCGATCCGGTCATCTCCTGCCACCACAACTATGTGGCGGAGGAGACCTACGAGGGCATGGATCTGCTGGTCACCCGCAAGGGAGCGATCCGCGCGGGCGGTGGCGAGTACGGCATCATCCCGGGCTCCATGGGCACCGGCTCGTACATTGTGCGGGGCCTGGGCAACCCGGACTCCTTCAACTCCGCCTCGCATGGCGCGGGCCGCCGGATGAGCCGCAACGCGGCGAAGAAGCGGTTCTCCGCGCGGGACCTGGCGGAGCAGACCCAGGGCGTGGAGTGCCGCAAGGACGCGGGCGTGGTGGATGAGATCCCGGCCGCCTACAAGCCGATCGAGCAGGTCATGGAGCAGCAGCGGGACCTGGTCGAGGTGGTCGCCAAGCTCAAGCAGGTCATCTGCGTCAAGGGCTGACGCGCCGGAAGGGCTGACGCGCCGGGCCCGGCGTCAGGCGTCCTGCGGGTACCAGCGCAGTTCGACCGTGTTGCCGTCCGGGTCCAGGACATAGACCGACTGGGCGTCGCCGCGGGCGCCGTAGCGCGTCACGGGGCCCTCGACGACGTGGAAGTCGCCGGAGTCGATGACGGTCTGCCAGTCCAGGGGGTCGACGACCAGGCAGATGTGGTCGACATTGGACTCGCCGCGCTCCCGCCCGGCCAGGTCGATGATGGTTCCGGGGGTGACCCGCACCGAGGGGAACGGGACCTTGCCCGCGCGCCACTCGTCCACCCGGACCGGCTCCAGGCCGAGCCGGCCGCTGTAGAAGGCGAGCGAGCGCTCGACGTCGGAGACGTTGAGCACCAGGTGGTCGAAGCCGGTCACGCGCATGATGGTCTCCTCGGTGGTGTCGTCCGCTCCGGTGAACCCAACCCCGTCCCGGACGGCCCGGCGATCGGCTGTTGGTCCTCGGTCAGAGGTCCCGGTGCACCTTGGTGTTGGACGCCTGGGCGCGGGGGCGGACCACCAGCAGGTCGATGTTGACGTGGCTGGGGCGGGTGACGGCCCAGGTGATGGTGTCGGCGATGTCCTCGGCGGTCAGCGGCTCGGCCACGCCCGCGTAGACGGCCGAGGCCTTGTCCTGGTCGCCGCGGAAGCGGTGGACGGCGAACCCCTCGGTCCTGACCATGCCGGGGGCGATCTCGATCACGCGCACCGGCTGCCCACAGAGCTCCAGGCGCAGGGTTTCGGCGATGACATGGGCGCCGTGCTTGGCGGCGACATAGCCGCCGCCTCCCTCGTAGGTGGCGAGGCCGGCGGTGGAGGAGAGGACGAGCACCGTGCCGTCGCCGCTCGCGGTGAGGGCGGGCAGCAGGGCCTGGGTGGCGTTGAGCACGCCGAGGACGTTGACCTCGTACATCGCGCGCCAGTCGGCGGGGTCGGCGGTGGCGACGGGGTCGGTGCCGAGCGCGCCGCCCGCGTTGTTGACCAGGACGTCACAGCGGTCCAGGGCGGCGGCGAAGGCGTCGACCGCGGCGCGGTCGGTGACGTCGAGGGCGTGGGCGGTGGCATCGGGGAGCTCGGCGGCCAGTGCCTCGATGCGGTCCTTGCGGCGGGCGGTGAGGACCACGCGGTAGCCGGCGGCGGCCAGTTGGCGTGCGGTCGCGGCACCGATGCCGCTGCTCGCGCCGGTGATGACTGCGGTGCGGGTGCTCATGCTGGGCCTCCTGGTGCGTACGGGCGTCTGCGCGCAGAATATTCCGGGTCAGCCGCCTCGTGGTGCGTACATGATCACCACCACACCGGCGAGGCAGACCAGCGCCCCGAGTACGTCGTACCGGTCCGGGCGGAAGCCGTCGGCGACCATCCCCCAGGCGAGCGAGCCCGCGACGAAGACGCCGCCGTATGCGGCGAGGATCCGGCCGAAATGCGCATCCGGCTGGAGCGTGGCGACAAAGCCGTACGCGCCCAGCGCGATCACCCCGGCGCCGATCCAGATCCAGCCGCGCCCCCCGCCGGAGTGGCTGCCGCGGGTGCCCTGCCAGACGAGCCAGGCGCCGCCGATCTCCAGCAGGGCGGCGAGCAGGAAGAGGGCGATGGAGCGGGCGATGAGCATGGATTCCTAGGGCCAGACCAGACAGTAGGGCTGGTGGCCCGCCTCGTGCAGTCGGTGGGAGAAGTCCTGCCACTCGTGCAGCAGGCGGTAGACCGTGAACGCGTCGCGCGGGCCGCCCCGGTCGGGGACGGTGGACCAGATGAAGGCGGCGGCGCCCACCGACTCCTCGCCGATGCCGCGCAGTGGGTCGACCACGGTCATGGGGAGCTTGACGACGGCGTAGTCGGGGTGGAGGACGACCAGTTCCAGCGGGGGGACCTTGTGCAGGGGTATGCCCTGGATGCCGGTGAGGACCATGGCGGCCACCGTCTCCGGCTTGATCCGGGTGAACATGCCGCCCATGCCCAGTTCGTCACCACCGAGCTCCTCGGGACGCATGGAGATCGGCACCCGGGCCGCCGTGGCACCGTTGGGCGCCCCGAAGTACTTGTAGGTCACCCCCACTCGGCCACTCCCGCTCGTGCTGTGATCCCCGGGCGTCCGGGGCCGTTCCTCACGGCGGTGCCGGCCCCGGTGCGACCGCCGGGAACGCTCGGGCCCCAGGTCGTCGGTGCCCTCGCCGAGTTCGCCACCGCGCTGCATATCTCCACCCGATCGCTTTTCTACGCAGCACAGCCCCCGCCGCGCAACCCGATCATCGTCTCAGAGACCTCCCCCGTGCCAGGCGTGCGAAACGCCCGGACGCGACTGTCCTCGGCGCTCTGAGACCATGGCTAGCGTGAGCTACCCATTTGAAGCCCCAGTCTCGCAGAAGCTCTATGAACGCGCGGCGGTCGTGACGCCCGGCGGCGTGAACTCTCCGGTGCGCGCGTTTCGAGCCGTGGGCGGTACGCCCCGGTTCATGGTGTCCGGCACCGGTCCGTACCTCACGGACGCGGATGGCCGGGAATATGTGGACCTCGTGTGTTCCTGGGGGCCGATGATCCTCGGCCATGCGCATCCCGAGGTGATCGAGGCGGTGCAGCGGGCCGTCGCGCGGGGCACCTCCTTCGGCACGCCCGGCGAGGGCGAGGTCGCGCTGGCCGAGGAGATCGTCGCCCGGGTCGAGCCGGTGGAGCAGGTGCGGCTGGTGTCGTCCGGTACCGAGGCGACGATGTCGGCGATCCGGCTGGCGCGCGGCTTCACCGGCCGTACCAAGGTGATCAAGTTCGCGGGCTGCTACCACGGGCATGTGGACGCGCTGCTGGCCGCGGCCGGGTCCGGGGTGGCGACCTTCGGGCTGCCGGACACCCCGGGCGTCACCGGTGCCCAGACCGGGGACACCATCGTGCTGCCGTACAACGACCTCGAGGCGGTGCACGAGGCGTTCCACCGCTACCCGGGGGAGATCGCCTGTGTGATCACCGAGGCGTCGCCGGGCAACATGGGCGTGGTGCCGCCGCTGCCGGGCTTCAACGCGGGGCTCAAATCGGCCTGCGAGAAGAACGGCGCGCTGCTCATCTCCGACGAGGTCATGACCGGCTTCCGGGTGAGCCGGGCGGGCTGGTACGGGATCGACGGCGTCAAGCCCGACCTGATGACCTTCGGCAAGGTCATGGGCGGCGGCTTCCCGGCGGCGGCCTTCGGCGGCCGGGCCGAGGTGATGGCCCAGCTGGCCCCGGCGGGCCCGGTCTACCAGGCGGGCACGCTCTCCGGGAACCCGGTCGCGACGGCGGCGGGCCTGGCGCAGTTGCGGCTGCTGGACGAGGCGGCGTACGAGCGGGTGGACGCGGTGTCCGCGGAGATCCGCGGCCTGGTGAGCGAGGCGCTGGCCAAGGAGGGGGTGGCGCACCGCCTCCAGACGGCCGGGAACATGTTCTCCGTCTTCTTCACGGACCGTGAGGTGACGGACTACGAGCGGGCCAGGACGCAGCAGCTGTTCCGTTTCACGGCGTTCTTCCACTCGATGCTGGCGAACGGCGTGTATCTGCCGCCGTCGGCCTTTGAGTCGTGGTTCGTCTCGACGGTTCATGACGGTGCGGCGGTCGAGCGGGTGGCGGCGGCGCTGCCGGCGGCGGCCCGGGCGGCGGCCGAGGCGACGGAGGAGGCGAAGTGAGCGGTCCGGAGCAGAGTGACATCACCGTCGTCCACTTGATGCGCCACGGCGAGGTGCACAACCCGGATGGCGTGCTGTACGGGCGCAAGCCCGGTTATCACCTGTCCGAGCTGGGGCGGCAGATGGCCGACCGGGTGGCGGAGCACCTCGCCGGGCGGGACATCACCCATGTGGTCGCCTCGCCGCTGGAGCGTGCGCAGGAGACGGCGACGCCGATCGCCAAGGCGCATGGTCTGGATCTGGCGACGGACGAGCGGCTGATCGAGGCGGAGAACGTCTTCGAGGGGAAGACCTTCGGGGTGGGCGACGGCGCCCTGCGCAAGCCCGCCAACTGGAAGTACCTGACGAATCCGTTCCGGCCCTCCTGGGGCGAGCCCTATGTCGAGCAGGTGGTGCGGATGATGGCCGCGCTGGGCGCGGCCCGGGACGCGGCCCGGGGGCGCGAGGCCGTGTGCGTCAGCCATCAGCTGCCGATCTGGATCGTGCGGAGCTTCGCCGAGCGGCGTCGGCTGTGGCATGACCCGCGCAAGCGGCAGTGCACGCTGGCCAGCCTGACGACGTTCACCTACCGGGGCGACAAGATCGTCTCGGTGGGTTACAGCGAGCCGGCCCGGGATCTGGTGCCCAGGCATCTGCTGGCGGGGGCCAAGCCGGTCAAGGGCGGGGCCAAGGCCTTCGGGGCGTAACGACCAAGGTCGTAAGCCGGACCGCGGTACTCGACGCGCCCCCGCACCCAGTGTCGTCTTATATGGATGGCATGGGTGCGGGGGCGCGTCGAGTACGAGCGGAGACGGCGACATGCGCGACATCGGCCGCAGAGGTCTCCTCGGCACCGTGCTGGGCGCCGCCGCCGCGCAGGCCGTCGCCGGCTGTTCGCCGGACACCGGCGGCAATGCGATGGTGTCGAAGGCGCGGGAGCAGGCCGTGGCCAGGCCGATCGGCGACGGTTCCACCGCCGATGCCGGGCCGCAGCCCAATCAGCCGCCGCCACCCGAGCGACTGGAGCCGGGGCAGCGGCCTCCGCAGTTCGTGGTCTTCTCCTGGGACGGCGCGGGCGAGGTCGGCAATGGCCTGTTCCCGCGATTCCGGAAGCTCGCCGGGGAGCACGGCGCGCGGATGACGTTCTTTCTGACCGGGCTGTACTGCCTGCCGGAGGCGAAGAAGCGACTGTACGCACCACCGAACAACCGGGTCGGTGCCTCCAACATCGGTTATCTGCGCGATGAGCACATCAGGGCGACGTTGCGGAATCTGCGCGAGGCCTGGCTCGAGGGCCATGAGATCGGCACTCATTTCAACGGCCATTTCTGCTCGGGGGCCCGCTCGGTCGCCTGGTGGACACCGGAGCAATGGGAATCGGAGATCCACCAGGCCGTCTCCTTCGTCACCTCCTGGCGGACGAACACCGGATTCGCCGATCTCGATCCGCTGCCCTTCGACTACCGCAAGGAACTCACCGGCGGACGCACCCCGTGTCTGCTCGGCCAGAAGAATCTGCTGACCGCCGCCGCAAAGCTCGGCTGGCGGTATGACGCGAGTTCTTCGGGCGGGCTCCAGGTATGGCCGGGGAAGAAACAGGGGTTGTGGGATCTGCCCCTGCAGCTCATGCCCTTCCCCGGCCACTCCTTCGAGCTGCTTTCCATGGACTACAACCTCCTCGCCAATCAGTCGGGAAACTCGACCAAGGGCCCGCCGGCCCGGTATCCGGTCTGGCGGCGGCAGGCCACCGATGCGTATCTCGCCGGATTCCGGCGGGCGTACGAGACCAACCGGGCGCCGTTCTTCATCGGCAACCACTTCGAGGAGTGGAACGGCGGCATCTATATGGACGCCGTCGAGGAAGCACTCAAACGCATCGCCGACGGGAAGCACAAGGATGTGCGGCTGGTCTCCTTCCGGCAGCTCGCCGACTGGCTGGACGCACAGGACCCGGCGGTTCTGGAGGGGTTGCGCAGACTGAAGGTCGGCCAGAAGTGGGTGCGCGGCGGTTGACGGTGGCCCGTGAGGGGGGCGCGGAAGATCGCCGAAAAGGGCATGCGAAACTTTTCACATGAGTGCCTGCCGCGCCCTTCGACGCAACCGCAACCGCCGTCGTACCACCGCAACGGCCATGGGTTCCGTTCTCGCCGCACTGATGCTGAGCGCCTGTGGGTCGGGCAGCTCGGGGGGCGGTGGCGAGACCCAGTTCATCCAGGGCAAGGGCGGCGTGGACCGCGTCAAGGACCAGGGTGCCCGCAAGGACGCGCCCGAGCTGTCCGGAAAGACGCTGGAAGGCCAGGAACTCAACGCCACCGAGAAGTTCAAGGGCAAGATCCTGGTCTATAACGTCTGGGGCTCGTGGTGCTCCCCGTGCCGGGCCGAGGCGAACGGCCTGGCCAAGGTCGCCAAGGAGTACCAGGACAAGGGCGTTCAGTTCGTCGGCATCAACACCCGGGACCCCGACCCGTCCCAGGCCATTGCCTTCGAGAAGGAGCACGAGGTCTCCTATCCGAGCCTCTACGACTCGGCCGGCAAGCTGATACTGCGCTTCCCCGCGGACAGCCTCAATCCGCAGGCCATCCCCTCCACGATCTTCGTGGACCGCAAGGGCAAGATCGCCGCGCGGGCCCTCAAGGCGCTGAGCGAGGACGACCTGCGCGCGACCCTCGACCCGCTGGTCGCGGAGCAGTGACCGCCGTGTACACCCTTGCCGCCGCGGGCGACAACCAGACGGTGCTGACCGGAGCGCTGCTGCTGGCGCTGCCGGTGGCGGTGCTCGGCGGACTGGTCTCCTTCTTCTCGCCCTGTGTGCTGCCGCTGGTGCCGGGCTATCTGTCGTATGTCACCGGGGTCAGCGGCGCGGACCTGGCCGAGGCCAGGCGGGGCCGGATGCTCGCCGGGTCCGCGCTGTTCGTGCTCGGTTTCAGTGCCGTCTTCGTCTCCTTCGGCGCGTTCTTCGGCTACTTCGGCAGGACCCTGAAGGAGTACCAGGACACGATCTCCACGGTCCTCGGCGCCCTGACGATCGTGCTGGGCCTGGCCTTCATGGGCCTGCTGAGCCGGTTCGGGCAGCGTGAGTTCCGCTTCCACACCAGGCCCGCGGTGGGGCTGGCCGGAGCGCCGCTGCTGGGCGTGGTCTTCGGGCTCGGCTGGACGCCCTGTATCGGGCCCACGCTGGGGGCCGCCCTGTCCCTCTCCTACAACCAGGCGAGCGCGGGCCGGGGGGCCCTGATGACCATCGCCTACTGCCTCGGCCTCGGCCTGCCGTTCGTCCTGGCGGCCGTCGCCTTCCGGCGCGCGCTCGGGGCGTTCGGCTGGGTCAAGCGGCACTATGCGTGGGTCATGCGGATCGGCGGCGGGATGCTTGTCGTGGTCGGCGTGCTCCTGGTCACGGGCGCATGGGACTACCTGGTCCAGGACCTGCAGACGTGGACCAACACATTCACCCCGGGGATCTGAGCAATGACCGACACCGATAGCACCCCCGCCCCCGCCGAGGCGCCGGACGAGGCGTCCGCCGCCGACCGGATGTCCACGGCCCCGGCCGAGGACACCGGCGAGGCGGTGCCCGGCTCCTTCGGCGGGGTGCGCAAACCCGGTGCGCTGGGCCGGCTCGCCTGGTCCGGGCGGGAGGCCTTCGGCTGGCTGCGCTGGATCTGGCGCCAGCTGACCTCGATGCGGGTCGCGCTGCTCCTGTTGCTGCTGCTCTCGCTGGCCACCATCCCCGGCTCGCTCATCCCGCAGACCAGCGTCGACTCGGTCAAGACCGACAGCTGGAAGCAGGCGCACCAGTCGCTCACCCCGGTCTACGAGAAGCTCCAGCTCTTCAACGTCTACAGCTCGGTGTGGTTCTCCGCGATCTACATGCTGCTGTTCATCTCGCTGATCGGCTGCATCGTCCCGCGCACCTGGCAGTTCGTCGGCCAGCTGCGCGGCCGCCCGCCGCGCGCCCCGAGCCGGCTCACCAGGATGCCCGCCTACGCCACCTGGCGCACCGAGGCGGAGCCGGAGCAGGTGCTGGCCGCGGCGCGCAAGCTGCTGCGGCGCAAGCGGTTCCGCACCGAGGCGTCCGATGACTCGGTCGCCTCGGAGAAGGGCTATCTGCGCGAGGCGGGCAACCTCCTGTTCCATGTCGCCCTGATCGTCATGCTGGTGGCCTTCGCCTCCGGGCAGCTGTGGAAGTCCGAGGGCGGCAAGCTGGTCGTCGAGGGCGACGGTTTCTCCAACACCCTCACCCAGTACGACGACTTCAAGTCCGGCTCGCTGTTCAGGCCCTCGGACCTGCCGCCGTTCAGCTTCACCCTGGACGGCTTCACCGCCACCTATGAGCGCACCGGCCCGCAGCGGGGCACCCCGCGCACCTATGCCGCGCACCTCACCTACCAGGAGGGTGCCGACGGCGCCCCGCGCAGGACCACCATCAAGGTCAACGAGCCGCTGGAGATCGGCGGGGCCAAGGTCTACCTCCAGGGCCACGGCTACGCCCCGGTGGTCACCGTCCGGGACGGCCAGGGCAACATCGTCAAGCAGGGCGCGGTGGCCTCGCTGCCGCTGGACCCCAACATCACGGAGAATGTCATCCTCAAGATCCCGGACTACCGGGACAAGGACGGCAAGAGGGGCCAGATCGGCTTCACCGGAAACTTCGTCCCGACGCTGGACCTGCGGACCGGCAGGATGGCCTCCCAGTTCCCCGACCTGGACAACCCGGTGCTGGTGCTGACCGCCTACCAAGGCGGCCCAGGCAGCCTGGGCATCGACTCGGGCCTGCCGCAGAGCGTCTACAAGCTCGATGTGTCGAGGATGAAGCAGTTCAAGACCCCGGACGGCAAGAAGTTCTCGGATCTCCTCAAGGTCGGCGAGACCATGACGCTGCCGAACGGTGCGGGCACCCTGCACTTCGACGGCATCAAGAGCTGGGCCACCTTCCAGATCTCCCAGAAGCCGGGCGACGGCCCGGCGCTGGCCGGGGCGGTCGCCGCGCTGGTCGGGGTGGCCGGTTCGCTGTTCATCCGGCGCCGCCGCGTCTGGGTGCGGGCCGTGCGCGGCGCGGACGGGCGTACTGTCGTGGAGCTGGCCGGTCTCGGACGCAGCGAGTCCGCGAAGGTGCCCGAGGACCTCGCGGACCTCGCGGCGGCCTTGCAGGGCGACGCCCCGGTGGCCCCGGATGACCCAGCCGACCCCGTAGACCCCATCGAATCGTCCGAACCCTCCGAAGGAGCGCGCGCGTGAATCTCGCCGCCGCAGCCAACGAGAACATGGCCCATACCAGCAATGTGCTGATCTATTCGGCCATGGCCGTCTACACCCTCGCCTTCATCGCGCACATCACCGAGTGGGTGTTCGGCAGCCGCAGCGCGGTCGGCCGTACGGCCGCCGCGATCACCACCGAGCCACGGCCGGCGGTCGCGGTCACCGTCAAGAGCGCGCGAGCCGGCGGCGGTACGGCAGTGCTGGAGCGGCCCAAGGTCGTCACCCGCGCCGCCCCCGGCAGCCGGGCCGACATCCCGGACGGCCCGGGTGCCGCGGGGGGCAGCGAGAAGGGCGACCTCTACGGCCGGATCGCCGTCTCGCTGACGGTGCTCGCCTTCCTGATGCACGCGGGCGGGGTGCTCGCCCGGGCGCTGTCCGTGCAGCGGGCGCCCTGGGGCAACATGTACGAGTTCTCCACGACCTTCGGCATGTGCGCGGTCGGCGTCTACCTCGGTCTGCTCGCCGCCAAGAAGAACATCCGCTGGCTGGGACTGCCGCTGGTCACCACGATCCTGCTCGACCTGGGCCTGGCCGTCTCCGTCCTCTACACCTCCAGCGACCAGCTGGTGCCCGCGCTCCACTCCTACTGGCTGTGGATCCATGTCTCCTGCGCGATCCTGTCCGGCGCGTCGCTGTATGTGGGCGCGGTCTCCACGCTCTTCTACCGCTTCCGGGACGGCTATGAGACGCGCCTGGCGGCGGGCAGGACCGGCCCGGGCGTGCTGGCGAAGAAGCTCAGGACCACGCCCGCCGACCATCGCTGGACCCGCCTCGGCGTCCTGGTGCACATGGCCTGGGACAGCGCGCTCACCCGGCTGCCGTCCGCCGCCACGCTGGACAAGTTCGGCTACCGGATCAACGCGACCGTCTTCCCGCTGTGGACCTTCACCATCATCGCGGGCGCGATCTGGGCCGAGGCGGCGTGGGGCCGCTACTGGGGCTGGGACCCCAAGGAGGTCTGGTCCTTCATCACCTGGGTCGCCTACGCCTGCTACCTGCACGCCCGCGCCACCGCCGGATGGAAGGGCCGCAAGGCCGCCTATCTGGCACTGTTCGCCTTCGGCTGCTACATCTTCAACTACTACGGGGTCAACTTCCTGTTCGGCGGCAAGCACTCCTACTCCGGGGTCTGAATACTCCGGGGTCTGACGTCCGCGCCGCCCGACGGCCCGGGTACCGCCCTCCGACAGGCGGGATCCGGGCCGTCGTGGTACCGCTGGAGCCATGGAGATCCCCAGCCCCTACGGGTCCTCCGAGACCCATGGCGACATCCACACCCTCCGCTACGAGCTGTCCCTCCCCTACCCCCTGCCCCGGGTCTGGGCCGCCATTGCCACCCCCGAGGGCCTGCCGACCTGGCTGGCCGCCGCCGAGCCCTTCGAACCGCGCGCGGGCGGTGCGATCACGCTGCGCTGGCTCAACACCAACCGGGAGGGCGAGGTCACCATCGCGCCCGGCCGGGTCACCGCCTGGGAGCCGCGGAGCCTGGCCGAGTACACGGTCGAGGTGCACGGCCGGATCCGCTTCGAACTCGAACCCGCCCCCGCCTCCGTCGGGGGCACGCTGCTGCACTTCGCCAATGAGGTGCCGGGCACGGACGACGAGCGCCTGGACTGCCTGGCGGGCTGGCACCACCACTTCGAGTACCTGCTGCAGGCCCTGGCCGGGCATCCGGCCGACTGGCCCGCCTGGACGCCGGCCCGGTGGCGGGAACTGCGGTCGGAGTACCAGCAGGGGAAGCGGGAGCTCCCCTGAGGCGTGGCCGACGGGTCCGGGGGCCGAAGCCCCCGGAATCCCTCACCGCCTCGGCCGCGACCCCGGCTCCTGCCGGGGGACGTGCTGGGTGCGTCCCGGCAGGGTGGGCTTGGGGAGGTGGGAGACCTCCCACTTGGCCTCCTTGAGCTGCTCCTCCGTGTCGGCGGGCAGCCGCGGCGGCCTCGACGCCGGGTCCTGGAAGCCGAAGGCCGAGGTGAAGTCGCCAAAGGTGCGCCGCCGCCAGGCGCTGATGTTCGGCTCCCGCACCCCCGTCCAGCGCTCCAGGAACTGCAGCGCGGAGGTGTGGTCGAAGGCCTCGCCCGCCGCCCAACCGCCCACCGTCCATGGCGAGACGATCAGACAGGGCACCCGGAAGCCGCCGCCGATCGGCAGGCCCCGGACGAACTCGTCCTTGGTGCCCTTGGGCGGCACGGGCGGGGGCACATGGTCGAAGAGGCCGTCGTTCTCGTCGTAGTTGAGGATGAAGACCGTCTTGGCCCATACCTTGGGGTTGTCGGCGATCGCCTCGATCTTCTTGGCGACGAAGTCCGCACCGGCGGCCGGCAGGAAGTCCGGGTGCTCGGACTGCGGGCCGGTGGGGATGATCCAGGAGACGGCGGGCAGCCGGTCGTTGCGGGCGTCCTCCTCGAAGGTACCCTCGGGGAGCCTGCGCATTCCGCGCTCGTACAGCGGATTGCCGGGCCCGGCATCCTTGAACCGGCGGAACTCCTCCAGCATGTTGCAGCCGTAGTTGTCCTCCTCCTGGTACACCCGCCAGCTGACGCCCGCCGCCTGGAGGCGCTCGGCGTAGGTGGTCCAGCGGTACGGCGTGGGGGCGGAGTTGTCGGTGATCGGGCCGCCCCGGGTGCCGCCGGGATCGATGGTGCCCGTCATCCAGTAGAGCCGGTTGGGCCAGGTGGGGCCGAAGACCGAGCAGAAGTAGTTGTCGCAGATGGTGAACGCCTCGGCGAGGGCGAACTGGAACGGGATGTCCCGGCGGGTGTGATAGCCCATCACATACGGGCCGTTCTTGCCGTCCGCCTTGCGGTGCGCGGGCAGCCAGCGGTCCATCTTCCCGCCGTGCCAGGCCTCGTGCTGCACCTCCCAGGCGTGGCTGGTGGAGGGGATGGCCTGGGCGCTGGTCCGGTGGGTGTCCAGATGGAAGGGCAGCAGATAGCCCTTGGGGTTCTCGGCGTCCGGCTGGTAGAAGACGCTCCGTCCGTCGGACAGCCGCATCGCATGCGGGTCGGCGAAGCCGCGGACGCCCTTGAGGGTGCCGAAGTAGTGGTCGAACGACCGGTTCTCCTGCATCAGCAGGACGACATGCTTGATGTCCCGCAGTGAACCGCGCGCGGCCGGTCCGGCCGCGACCGCCTGTTGCACGCTCGGCGGCAGCAGCGCGAGTCCCGCGCCGCCGACGGCCGCACCCACCGCCGAGCCCAGGAGTCTGCGTCTGGTCAATTCGGGCATGGTTCATCCCTCCCTGAAATCGCGTCGGGCCACAGTGTGACCACGTCGACTCTCCCGGCACGGGGATGTCGGCAACAGGAGGGTGTAGGTGAAATCAGGGTCAAATGGCCGTGAAGCGGCGGGAGTTGGTAAGGATGGCCACTTTGCCAGCTAAATAGGATTACCCGATTGAGGGAGGAGTGTTTGGGCCAAGGGGCGGACCGGGGTCACCCCTGCCCGGCCCCTGCTCAGCCCTTCGCGTCGTCGTCCTTGTCCGGCTTCAGGGACCGGAGGAACTCCGGGTTGTCGTCCGGGGCCACCCAGCCGCCTCCGGCGGGGGCGGCGCCCCCGAGGCGTGGCCCGGCCGCCCGCCGCGGGCGGCCCGCGATCAGCCAGGCGACCGGCCCGAGCAGCACCTCGCCGAAGAGCAGGATGACGATCACCCAGGCCACCTTGGGGAGCCCCCGGACCTCATGCTCCGGGGTGTTCAGACAGTCGATGAAGGCGTAGATCCACAGTGCCAGGATCAGCAGGAACGGCAGATACCTGAGCATGGCGGGAGGCCCCCAGTGGTGACGTGGTGCGGGCCGCGCGCGGCCCCCGTGACAAGTTCAGCGTAGTGCGTGCTCGATACTGGAGGGCATGGCTTACGACGATCTCCGCTCGTTCCTCAGAGCGCTTGAGCGTGACGGCGACCTCAAGCGCGTCAAGGTCGAAGTCGACCCCCGGCTGGAAATCGGGGAGATCGTCGACAGGGTGAACAAAGCAGGCGGTCCCGCACTGCTCTTCGAGGACGTCAAGGGTGCCTCGATGCCGCTGGCCATGAATGTCTTCGGCACCGACCGGCGGCTGCTCAAGGCACTCGGGCTGAGCTCCTATGACGAGATCAGCGAGAAGATCGGCGGGCTGCTGAAGCCCGAGCTGCCGCACGGCTTCACCGGAGTCCGCGAGGCCTTCGGCAAGTTGGGTGCGATGGCGCACGTACCGCCGCGGAAGGTGAAGGAGGCGCCCGTCCAGGAGACGGTCCTCACCGGCGACGAGGTGGATCTCGAGGCGCTTCCGGCGCTCTTCACCTGGCCCGAGGACGGCGGCTCCTTCTTCAACCTCGGGCTCACCCACACCAAGCACCCCGAAACCGGCATCCGCAACCTCGGCCTCTACCGCCTCCAGCGCCACGACAAGCGCACCATCGGGATGCACTGGCAGATCCACAAGGACAGCCGCAACCACTACCAGGCCGCGGCCGGGCGCGGTGAGCGGCTGCCGGTCGCCATCGCCTTCGGCTGTCCGCCCGCGGTGACCTACGCCTCCACGGCGCCGCTGCCCGGTGACATCGACGAGTACCTGTTCGCGGGCTTCATCCAGGGCAAGCGGATCGAGATGGTCGACTGCAAGACGGTTCCGCTGCAGGTCCCGGCCCATGCCGAGGTGGTGCTGGAGGGCTGGCTGGAGCCCGGCCGGATGCTGCCGGAGGGCCCGTTCGGCGACCACACCGGCTTCTACACGCCGCAGGAGGACTTCCCGGCCCTCACCATCGACTGCGTCACCATGCGGCGGCGCCCGCTGCTGCAGTCGATCGTGGTCGGCCGCCCGCCCACCGAGGACGGCCCGCTGGGGCGGGCCACGGAGCGGTTCTTCCTCCCCCTGCTCAAGATCATCGTGCCGGACATCGTGGACTACCACCTGCCGGAGGCCGGCGGCTTCCACAACTGCGCGATCGTCTCGATCGACAAGAAGTACCCCAAGCACGCCCAGAAGGTGATGCACGCCGTCTGGGGCGCGCACATGATGTCGCTGACCAAGCTGATCGTGGTGGTGGACGCCGACTGTGACGTCCACGACCTGCACGAGGTCGCCTGGCGGGCGCTGGGCAACACCGACTACGCGCGCGACCTCAGTGTCGTCGAGGGCCCGGTCGACCACCTCGACCACGCCTCGTACCAGCAGTTCTGGGGCGGCAAGGCGGGCATCGACGCGACGGCGAAGTGGCCCGAGGAGGGCTACACCCGGGACGGCGGCTGGCCGCGGATGATCGAGTCCGATCCCGGGGTCGCCGACCGGGTGACCAGGCGCTGGAAGGAGTACGGGCTGTGATGGCATCCGCCGAGGGGGTACTGAACCCCGGGCCCGCGCCGTCCAGCGGCAGGATCAAGGCGTTCCTGCGGCTGGTGATGATCGAGCACTCCGTCTTCGCGCTGCCCTTCGCGTACACCGCCTCGCTGACCGCGATGTACCAGCAGGACGAGCGGATCCACTGGTGGAAGCTCTTCCTGGTCACCGTCGCGATGGTGGGGCTGCGCACCTTCGCCATGGCCTGCAACCGCATCATCGACCGCGAGATCGACGCCCGTAACCCGCGCACGGCCGGCCGCGAACTGGTCACCGGCGCCATGTCGGTGCGCTCCGCGTGGACGGGTGCGCTGGTGGCCGTGGTGCTCTTCCTGGGCGCGGCCGGGCTGCTCAACCCGCTGTGCCTGGCGCTGGCCCCCATCGCGGTGATCCCGATGGTGGTCTACCCCTACGGGAAACGCTTCACCAACTTCCCGCACGCGATCCTGGGTCTCGCCCAGGCGATGGGCCCGATGGGCGCCTGGCTGGCCGTCACCGGCTCGTGGTCCTGGGACGCGGTGCTGCTCGGCCTCGCGGTCGGCATCTGGATCGGCGCCTTCGACCTCATCTACGCCTGCCAGGACGTCGCCGCCGACCGCGCGCACGGCGTGCTGTCCACGCCCGCCCGCTTCGGCATCCCGGCGGCGCTGTACGGGGCCCGGGTGTGCCATGTCATCACGACGGGGCTGCTGGTCTGGTACGCGCTGGCGACGCACGCGGGGGCGTTCTTCTGGGCGGGGCTGGTGGTGGTCGCGGTGGCGTTCCTCTATGAGCACACCATCGTCAAGCCGCGTGATCTGTCCCGCCTGAACAGGGCGTTCTTCACGGTCAATGGCTTCATTGGCATTGCCCTTTTCGGGTGTGCGCTGCTGGATCTCCTGGTTCGGGGTCTGGGCGTGTGATTACGGTCCGGGCATACCATCGGGGCAGGGAAGGGAGAGCGACGTGACCATCTCGGAGATCGACCGCCTGCACTCGAGGCTGAGCAGGCTGGAGGACATGTTCCCCGGCTATCGGACCGAGATTGTCGAGGGCGCCGTCATGATGAGCCCGGTGAAGCCGTTCCATGCCAGCACGATCCGGCTGTTGTGGAACGGGCTGGAGACCCAGCTGCCGGCCGAGTGGGCCATTGTCAGCGATGTGGCCTTCCCCTTCAACGAAGGAAACGAGTTCTGCCCGGACCTGGCTGTCATCCCTGCTGCGGAGGAGACCAAGAACCTCGGTGCGTATCCGCCCGACTTGATCGAGGTCGCCTTCGAGGTCGTCTCGCAGAGCAGCGTGCGCAACGACTACGAGGTCAAGAACCGGCGCTACGCCGCCCAGGGCATTCCCAACTACCTGATCTTCGACCCTTACCAGGCCCACTGCGTCACCCTCTGGAACCCGGGCCCCGACGGTTACCTCGGCCGCGACACCATCCCCTACGGCAAGACCGTCACCGTGGACTCCCCCCTCGGCCGTCTGGAGTTCGACACCACCGGCCTCCCCGTCGACCCCGCCCGCTGACCACGACCCCCCGCCGCCAGGCGGTTAGGCTCGGCCCGTGGAGCCGTACGAACACACAACGCGACACCGTGCCCGCCGGCCCTGGGTGGTCGGGGTGTCCGGGGCGTCCGGGACGCCCTACGCCGCGGCCGTGCTACGCGGGCTGCTGGCCGCGGGGGAGGCCGTGGACCTGGTGGTCAGCCGGGCATCGCGGCTGACGCTGCTGGACGAGACGGGGCTGGCGTTCCGGGACGCGCACTGGCCCGAGGACCTGCGTGCCTGGCTGGAACGGGGCGCGGATGGCAAGCCGCACACCTTTGACGTCGATCTGTCGGACGTGCGGCACTGGGCGGCCGGGGATCTCGCGGCGGGGCCGTCGTCCGGTTCGTACCCCGTGCAGGGGATGCTGATCGTGCCCGCGAGCACGGCATGTGTGGCCGGGGTCGCCCTGGGGCTGTCCAAGGACCTGCTGCAGCGGGTGGCGAGCGTGACGCTCAAGGAACGGCGGCCACTGGTGGTCGCGGTGCGGGAGACGCCGTTGAGCGGTCAGACGCTCAAGCAGCTGGTGGCGCTCGACGAGGCGGGCGCGGTCGTGCTGCCCGCCTCTCCGGCGTTCTATGCGGGTGCGACGCACATCCAGGATCTGGTGGACTTCGTCGCGGGGCGGGTGCTGGACGCGGCAGGGGTGCCGCACCAGCTGTACCGCCGCTGGGAGGGAGAGCTCGGCGGCGCGCGCTCCCCCGGCGGAAGTTAGCGCTTCTTGGTGCGCGAGAAGCGGGCCTTGGCCTTGCCACGCCGGCCGGTGGGCTGGTGGGCACGCGAACGGTTGGCCAGGTCCTGCAGCTCGCGCATACGGGCGTAGGCCATCTCGATCGTGTACACGGGGCTTCACTCCTGAAGGATCGTCGGTGTCGTAAGGAAACGATTAAAGATTTGCAGGACCTCTGGCCCTGTATGCCTTAGATTCTACATGCAAGACGGCGAGTTCGCTGATTATTGAAAGGTTCCAGGTAATGGACGCGGTGGACAGGCAGCTCATCCAGGCCCTCCGGGAGAACGGCCGGGCCTCGTACGCGGAACTGGGCAGGCTGGTCGGCCTCTCCGGGCCGAGCGTCACGGACCGGATCAACCGCCTGGAGGCGGCGGGCGTCATCACCGGCTACCGCGCTACCGTCAACTCCGCCTCGCTCGGCCTCGGGGTCACGGCGCTGATCGGCATCCAGCTCTCGGACGCGGCCGACCACGAGGACGTCGCGCGCCGCCTGCGCGACCTGGAGGAGATCGAGGACTGCTGGTTCATCGCGGGCGACGACTCCTACATGCTCAAGGTCCGGGTCGGCGACGTGGACGGCCTGGAGCGCACCATCCGCCGGCTGTCCGGCACCAAGGGCGTGAGCCGGACCCGTACCACCATCG
Source organism: Streptomyces xingningensis (assembly GCF_054957865.1). Classification (NCBI taxonomy): domain Bacteria; kingdom Bacillati; phylum Actinomycetota; class Actinomycetes; order Kitasatosporales; family Streptomycetaceae; genus Streptomyces; species Streptomyces xingningensis. Next base: position 9,478 of record NZ_JBDJPF010000057.1, on the reverse strand, counting down.
TGCTGTCCACCAAGTGGGAGAACAGGGTGGGTGAGCTGCCGGAAGGCGTCTGAATCCGGGGGAGTAGTCTCGATCGGGTCGCAGTGCCGGAAGTACAGAGAGGCGGTCCTTCATGGCTGCATCCGCCAAAGATGCGGGGCTCAAGCGCGAGCTGGAGGAGAAGGTCCGTGCCGGGGAGCGGTTGACCCGCGAGGACGGCATCGCCCTCTACGAATCCGACGACCTGGCCTGGCTGGGCGGACTCGCGCACGAGGTGCGGACGCGCAAGAACGGCGACGTCGTGCACTTCAACGTCAACCGGCACCTGAACATGACCAATGTGTGCACGGCCTCGTGCGCGTACTGCTCGTTCCAGCGCAAGCCGGGCGAGAAGGACGCCTACACCATGCGCATCGAGGAGGCCGTCCGCCTCGCCCAGGCGATGGAGAACGAGCACCTCACCGAGCTGCACATCGTCAACGGCCTGCACCCGACGCTGCCCTGGCGGTACTACCCGCGTTCGCTCAAGGCGCTCAAGGAGGCGCTGCCGGACGTCTCGCTGAAGGCGTTCACCGCGACCGAGATCCACCACTTCGAGAAGATCTCCGGCCTCCCGGCGTCGGAGATCCTCGACGAACTGATCGACGCCGGCTTGGAGTCGCTGACCGGCGGTGGCGCGGAGATCTTCGACTGGGAGGTCCGGCAGCACATCGTCGACCACGAAACCCACTGGGAGGACTGGTCGCGCATCCACCGGCTCGCGCACCAGAAGGGGCTGAAGACCCCGTGCACCATGCTGTACGGGCACATCGAGGAGCCCCGCCACCGGGTCGACCACGTACTGCGGCTGCGGGAGCTGCAGGACGAGACCGGCGGCTTCCAGGTCTTCATCCCGCTGCGCTACCAGCACGACTTCGTGGACATGAAGGACGGCAAGATCCGCAACCGGCTCCAGGCGCGGACCACCATGGCCACCGGCGCCGAGGCGCTGAAGACCTTCGCGGTGTCCCGGCTGCTCTTCGACAATGTGCCGCACGTCAAGGTCTTCTGGGTGATGCACGGGGTGCAGACGGCCCAACTGGCGCTGCAGCACGGCGCGGACGACATGGACGGCTCGGTCGTCGAGTACAAGATCACGCACGATGCGGACAACTATGGAACGCCCAACAAGCTGACCCGTGACGACCTGCTGGAGCTCATCCGCGAGGCGGGCTTCCGCCCGGTGGAGCGCAATACGCGCTACGAGGTCATCCGCGAGTACCCGGGCCCGGACCTCGCGCTGCGCGAGTCGCCACAGGCGATGCGGGTCTGAGTCCCCCCTGGGCTGATCCACAACCGTTCGTGCTTGACTGGGAGAGACCCTTTCGGTTGCCGTTGAGAAGAAGGTCCCGTCCGTGAGTAGCCAGAAGTACGCCTCGCTCCGCTACACCGCCCTGCGATTCGGCCTGCTCATCGTGTGCTTCGCCGTCGTCTGGGGGCTCTGCTACGTGCGGGTCGTCCCGCTCGGCGTGGGCAGTTCGAACCTCTTCTGGATGGTGCTCCTCGCACTCGTCCTCTCCGCGCCGCTCAGCTGGGTGCTGCTGCGCAAGCCGCGCGAAGCCATGTCCGTGCAGGTCTCCGAGCGGGTGGACCGGGCCAAGGCCCGGATCGCCGCCAACGCGGGCCAGGAGGACGGCGTCTAGCAACCGGGCACATTGCCCATCCTGTGTAACCCTCCTCACATCGCAGGATTGCCCCGCCCCGGAGTTCCCGCTCCAGGGCGGGGCGTTCGCGCTTTCCGGGCACCCTGATCCCAAAGCAACCCTTTGGGTTACTCAAAGCCCGGGTGTTAACGTGTCGACATGAAGACAGCAGCAGCGCACCGATCCCCCATGAGCCTCGCGCTCGTGGCGCGCCTGCACGTCGATCTTTGCCGCTGTGCGTCCGCGGCCTGTTGCCGCAGCTGACCTCATTCCGCGGCCGGAGATCCTGTACGTACGGACCTCCCTGGCATCCCATGCCCCTTCCGACGAGCCTGTCCCCGGAGTTTCCGTTGTCATCGACTGTCACGTCCCCCACGGCGTCCCCCGCACGCCGGCGCATCCCCAAGGTCCCCTTCTGGGCCCAGATCCTGCTCGGCCTCGTCCTCGGCGCCCTGCTCGGCTGGATCGCCCGCAGCGGTGATGTCACCTGGCTGCAGACCACCCTCGACAAGATCGGCGACATCTTCGTCCAGCTGCTGATGGTGGTGATCGCCCCGCTGGTCTTCTTCGCCATCCTGGTGTCGATCACCAATCTGCGGAACGTCGCCAACGCCGCCCGGCTGGCCACCCGCACCCTGCTCTGGTTCATGATCACCTCGCTGATCGCGGTCACCATCGGCCTGGCGATCGGCCTGCTCACCGACCCGGGCGCCGGCACCGGCCTCACCGCGGCCGACGGCGCCGAGCCCAAGAAGCACGGCTCCTGGCTGGACTTCCTCACCGGAATCATCCCCAAGGACGTCATCACGCCGTTCACCGAGCTGAACGTGCTGCAGATCGTCTTCATGGCCGCCGTGGTCGGCATCGCCGTCCTGCAGATCGGCGAGAAGGCCCGGCCGCTGCTCACCCTCAGCGAATCCGTGCTCGAACTGCTGCAGAAGGTCCTGTGGTGGGTCATCCGCCTCGCCCCGCTGGGCAGCCTGGGCCTGGTCGGCCACGCCATCCACAAGTACGGCTGGAACCTGGTCGGCAAGTACGCGACCTTCACCGCCGACATCTACGTCGGCTGCGCGATCATCCTCTTCGGCGTCTACCCGCTGCTGCTCGCCACCGTCGCCAAGGTCAACCCGCTGCAGTTCTACAAGGGCGCCTGGCCCGCCATCCAGCTGGGCTTCGTCTCCCGCTCCTCGGTGGGCGCCATGCCCCTGACTCAGAAGGTCACCGAACGCCTGGGCGTGCCCAAGGAGTACACCTCCTTCGCCGTGCCCTTCGGCGCGACGACCAAGATGGACGGCTGCGCCTCGATCTACCCGGCGATCGCCTCGATCTTCGTGGCCCAGGTCTTCGGGGTGCACCTGGAGGTCCGGGACTACCTCCTGATCGCCTTTGTCTCGGTGATCGGCTCCGCGGCCACCGCCGGGCTGACCGGTGCGACCGTGATGCTGACCCTGACGCTCTCCACGCTGGGCCTGCCGATGGCGGGCGTGGGTCTGCTGCTGGCCATCGACCCGATCGTGGACATGATCCGCACCGCAACGAACGTCGCAGGACAGTCGGTCGTGCCGATCATCGTCGCCTCCCGGGAGAAGATCCTGGACCGCGCGGCCTATGACCGCGTCACCGCCGCCGACCTGGAGGAGTCCGACAGCGGGTCGCGGCAGCTGTCCGGCGCGGCCGTAGCGTGATCGTCAAGGCCTGACCGCCACCCTTGACGTCCCTCCCCTCCGTGATATTACCTGCCGGTAAAGTAGCGGGGGCGGAGGGACGTTGTCGTGACGACTGCAACTGCACAGTGCAAGCCCAAGGTCAAGCGCATGCCGCGCGCGGTGCGCGAGCGTCAGATGCTCGACGCCGCGGTGGAGGTCTTCGCGCGGCGCGGCTACAGCGCGGCCTCGATGGACGAGATAGCCGAACTGGCGGGGGCGTCAAAGCCGTTGGTCTATCTCTATCTGAATTCCAAGGAAGAGCTCTTCAGCGCCTGCATCCGGCGCGAGGCCGAGGCGCTGATCGCCGGGATCAAGGCCGCCGTCGAGCCGGAGGACCCCGCCGACCGGCGGCTGTGGTGCGGGCTGCACGCCTTCTTCGCGCACACCGCGGAGCACCCCGCGGGCTGGGCCGTGCTCAGCTGCCAGGCCCGTACCCACGGGGAGCCGTTCGCCCTGGTGGTGGCCGAACTGCGGCAGCGGATACTCGATGTGGTCACCCGGCTGATCGCGGAGACGGCGCGGTCGGCCGGCTGCGCCGGGCCGACGGCCGACCGCGAGGCCTCCGGCCTGGCACACGCCCTGGTGGGCGCCGCCGAGTCGCTGGCCGGGTGGGCCAACGACCGTACCGGCGTGGTCCCTTCGGCCAGGGAGACGGCGGCGACGCTGATGAACGTCGCCTGGGTGGGGCTGGAGAACCTGATGAACGGGCGGCGCTGGCCGGACGCCCCGGCTCGGTAGCCCGTCCGCCGAAAAGCCCCAACGCCAGGGCGCTCAGCCGCAGTTGCCCACGGCCGCCCGCCCCGCGAACCGGTCCGCCGGCCAGTTCGCCGCCGGAATCGACTGGGTGATCACCCCCGCCACACGCTCACCCAGCGGCAGCGACGTCCACCGCACCGAGGCGCCCTTGGCACACCAGCCGGCACGCAGCCGCTTGCCCACCGCATAGGGGATCAGCTCGTCGATCACCCCGTGGTAGAGGTACCCGGGGTGATCCGGCGCATGGGCGCCCAGCTGTGCGGAGCGCAGCACCCGCCGCCAGTCCGGCTCGTACAGCGGGTTGGTCACCGTCACACCACTGTCCAGTGGTGCTGAACCAGTTGGGGCGAACCGTAGTGACCGACCGGTAGGTACGGGCTGACCGGAACGCTCAGATCTGCTGACCGGGGCGCCCCCCGCGATACGCCCCCGGAGTGCTGCCCGTCCAGCGGCGGAACGCCCGGTGAAAGGCGGTGTCCTCGGAGAACCCCAGCCGCGCCGCCAGTTCCGCGATCGGCTCCCGCCCGCCGGCCAGCCCGGCCAGGGCGGCCTCCCGCAACACCTGGTCCCGCAGCCGCCGGTAGGAGGTGCCCTCCGCGGTCAGCCGCCGCCGCAGCGTCGCCGGGCTCACCGCGAGCCGCGCCGCGAGCTGCGGGACTTCCGGCAGCCGCACCGGCCGCCCCTCGCGCAGCGCCCCGGTGAACGCCCTGCGCACCTGCTCGGTGACGGTCATGCGGTAGGTGCGGCGGCTGAGCAGATCGGCGGGGGCCCGCCGCAGCAGTTCGGCCAGCCCCTGCTCGTCGCGCAGCGCGGGTGCGGCCAGCCAGTGGTGGTCGAAGGCGGCGCCGGTCCGGTGTGCGCCAAAGCGCACCGGACAGCCGAACATCGCCCGGTACTCGCTCGCGTACGGCGGCGCCGAGTGGGCGAATTCGGCCCGGTGCAGGGTGATCCGCCGCCCGATCAGCCAGCTCGCCAGCCGGTGCCAGATGAGGACCATGCACTCGGCCAGAAACCAACCCTCGGGGATGCCACGCAGATCGTTGCGGACCGCGAACACGACTTCTTCGCCATGCCGTTCGAGCGCGAGGTCGGGGCCGCCGGGGAACAGCCGGTAGAACCGCGCGGCCCGCTCCAGCGCCGCGCCGAGGTCGGGGCAGCCCAGGCAGGCATGGCACATCATGGCGAACGTCCCGGGTCTGCTGGGCGCCGTACCGAGCCCCAGGAACTCGTCGTCGGTGGCCCGCCGCAGCTCACGCACCAGGTGGGTGAACTGCTCGGGGCCCACCCGCGCCCGGTCGTCCCCGAGCAGCAGTGGCGGGATCCGCGCGCCCTGCAGCAGCGGCACGGCGTCGATGCCCAGGCGCCGCGCCCCGCCGAGCGCCGCCCGTACGCAGTGCACGCTGATCGTCGGTCCGCCGGTGGTGGGCACGGGGCCATCCTGCTGAGCGTCCGGGTCAGTGGCACCGACGCTTCCGGTCATCCCGGAACGCCAGGACCGCTCTCTAGCGTCGAGGGCACGAATCCGGTTGCTCCGGAGCCATGGCTTCCAGGTGGAGGTGTCATGTCCCAACGGCCCGATACGCTCGCGGTGTTCACGGAGTGGACGGCCGACCGGTACGGAGGTCTTCCGGCCCTGCGCTTCACGTCCCGCGACGGCGGCTGGGCGGACCTCGGCTTCGACGGGCTGCGCGAGCGGGTGCGCACCATCGGGCGCGGGCTGATGGCCCTGGGGGTGGAGCCGGACGACCGGGTGGCGATCCTCTGCGAGACGCGCCCGGAGTGGACCTGTGTGCACTTCGCGGTGCTGGCCGCCGGGGCGGTCGTGGTGCCGGTCTATCCCTCGGCGGGCGAGGACGAACTGGCCTGGGTGCTGGGCGACTCGGGGGCGGTGGTGGCCGTGGTCGAGGACGCGGCGCAGGCGGCCCGGGTCGCCTCGGTCCGGGCGAAGCTGCCGGGGCTGCGGCAGCTGGTGGTGATCGACGGTACGGCCGAAGGGGCGCTCGGGCTCGGGGAGTTACCGGACCGGGTGCCGCCGGGGGAGCTGCTGGCGCGGGCCGGGGCCCGTACCGATGACGATCTCTGCGGCATCTTCTACACCTCCGGTACCACCGGTCCGCCCAAGGGCTGCCGTCTCACCCATGGCAACTTCGGGGCCAACCATGACGCCACCGCGTCGCTCGTCGAGGGCGGGCCGGGCGACATCACCTACCTCTACCTCCCGCTCGCCCATCTGCTCGCCCAGATCATCCAGTTGGGTGCGCTGATCAGGGGCGGCACCCTGTGCTACTTCGGTGGCCGGATCGACCGGGTGGTGGCCGAGCTGGCCGAGGTCCGTCCGACCCGGCTGCCGTCGGTGCCCCGGCTGTTCGAGAAGGTCCACGCCCAGGTGTGCGCCCTCGCCGAGGCCGAGGGCGCGCCGGGCCGCGCCCGGCTGGCGGCGGCGGTACGGACCGGCCTCGCGGCCGCCGAGGCCCGGGAGCGCGGCGAGGAACTCGGCGCGGTGCTGGGTGCCGCCTGGGCGGCCGCCGAGGAGCGGTTGTTCGCGCCGGTGCGGGCCGTCTTCGGCGGGCGGCTGTGCTGGGCCGGCACCGGTGCCGCCCCGATGGCCCCGCAGACCATGGACTTCCTGCGGGCCTGCGGCATTCCGGTCTTTGAGGGCTATGGCATGACCGAGACGGCCGGGCTGATCTCCCTCAACCACCCGGGCGCGGTCCGCCCCGGCACGGTCGGGCGGCCCATCCCGGGCTGTGCGGTGCGGATCGCGGCGGACGGCGAGGTGCTGGCCCGCGGCGCGGGGATCTTCTCCGGCTACCACGCCAACCCCACCGCCACCGCCGAGGCCCTGGACGCGGACGGCTGGCTGCACACCGGTGACCTCGGCCGTCTTGACGCGGACGGTTACCTCACGATCACCGGCCGCAAGAAGGACCTGGTCATCACCTCCAGCGGCAAGAACCTCACCCCCTCGCTCATGGAGTTCGCCCTCCAGCAGTCCCGCTGGATCTCCCGTGCGGTCATGGTCGGCGACCGGCGTCCGTACCCGGTCGCCCTGCTCACCCTCGACGCCGAGGAGATCACCGTCTGGGCGGCGCGGATGGGGGTGGAGTTCGGTCCGGCCGGCCCGGTCCGGCACCCCGCCGTGTGGCAGCTGTGCCAGGAGGCGGTGGATGCGGCGAATGAGCAGTTCGCCAGGCCGGCCAGGATCCGTGTGTTTACGGTCCTTCCGGAGGATTTCACCGTGGAGAGCGGTGCGTTGACTCCCACCCTGAAACTCCGGCGGGCAGCAATCATCGAACGCTATGCCGAAGAAATCGATGCACTGTACGAGCAGTGTTAAGCGTCTGTTAAGCAATGGGCGGCAGGGAATGTGGGAATGCCGAGTGAAACCGGAGAAAGACAATCCCTGATCACTGCCGGGATCGCTGCGAGGATCACTGTCGGGATCGCTGCGGAGATCCCCGCGGGGACCGAAAGGCAGGAGCCCTGCTCCCCCACCGAAGTGGGGGAGCAGGGCTCCTTGGGTACAGCGGGTCGGCCGCGATCAGGCCGGGGTGACGTTCTCCGCCTGCGGACCCTTGGGGCCCTGCGTGACGTCGAAGGTGACCTGCTGGTTCTCCTCGAGGGAGCGGAAGCCAGCAGCGTTGATCGCGGAGTAGTGAACGAAGACGTCGGGGCCCCCGCCGTCCTGGGCGATGAAGCCAAAGCCCTTTTCAGCGTTGAACCACTTCACGGTTCCGGTAGCCATAAGCCCTCCTTGGGCCAAAGGGTTGCCCTGCTCCAGAACCTGCGAGAAGTCTGAAAACTACAAAAGCCTGCGGGTTACATGCTCCGCAGGCTCTGTACTGCAAGGGAAACCAAACTGCAACTTGCGGCGAGCCTAGCACGGCACGTTCTCGCGGGGAAAGAGTCAAAGATCACGCTCATGGTGGGTTTTCCGGGCCCGTCGGCCGGAAAAGACCGATGGTCGGGCTCAGTGCGGTGCCACCCCCCGGGGCGATCCCCGGGCGCGAACGGGGCTAGCCTCCGGATGTGGACAATTCAGCCTCAGACGTAGCGACCGTCGTCGACGCGGCACCGCAGCACCGGGCCCGCCCCCGAGTCGGTCACATCCAGTTCCTCAACTGTCTGCCCCTGTACTGGGGCCTGGCCCGCACGGGCACGCTGCTCGACCTGGATCTGACCAAGGACGACCCGGACAAGCTCAACGACCAGCTGGTCCGCGGCGAGCTGGACATCGCCCCGATCTCGCTGGTCGAGTTCCTGCGCAATGCGGACGAGCTGGTCGCGCTGCCCGACATCGCGGTGGGGTGCGACGGCCCGGTGATGTCATGCGTGATCGTCTCCCAGCGGCCGCTGGACCAGCTGGACGGGGCGCGCGTCGGGCTCGGTTCCACCTCGCGCACCTCAGTGCGCCTGGCTCAGCTGCTGCTCGCCGAGCAGTACGGGGTGCGGCCCGACTACTTCGTCTGCCCGCCGGACCTCGGCCGGATAATGCAGGAGGCCGACGCCGCCGTGCTGATCGGGGACGCCGCGCTGCGGGCCTCGCTGCATGATGCGCCCCGGCTCGGCCTGGAGGTCCATGACCTCGGGCGGATGTGGAAGGACTGGACGGGGCTGCCGTTCGTCTTCGCCGTGTTCGCCGCGCGCCGCGACTACCTGGAGCGGGAGCCGCACACGGTGGCCAAGGTGCACGAGGCGATCCTCGCCTCCCGGGACCTGTCCATGGAGGAGGTCGGCAAGGTCGCCGAGCAGGCGGCGCGCTGGGAGGCGTTCGACGCCGGGCTGCTGGAGCGCTACTTCACCACGCTGGACTTCCGCTTCGGACCCCGACAGCTCGAGGGCGTGCGGGAGTTCGCGCGGCGCACCGGGCCGGACACCGGCTACCCGGAGGATGTCCGGGTGGACCTGCTGGAGCCCTGACCGCGGGCCGGGGCTCCGGGCCGGGGCTCCTCAGGGGTCGGACCGGGTGGGATCAGGACGCGGCGACCGGGCCCTGCATGTGCTTGCTGATCCACTGGATCAGTTCGCCGTTGGCCATGTTGGGCACATAGGTGTAGGCGTTGTGCTTGCCGCCCTGGATGAGATTGAACTTGGTGTGAATGGGGCCCTTGGTGTAGGTCGCTATGAAGTTGTTGATGGGGTCACGGGTGGAGGCGGGCTCCTTGGTGCCCACCTGGAAGGCGAGATAGACCTCCGGGCCCTTCTTGGCGATCAGCTGCTTGGCCAGGTGCTTGGGGTTGTTGGCCAGCTTCTCCTGCGGATGCCCGTTCCACAGGTGGGAGTCGGGGACGATGTCGGGGCCGGAGGCGATGACGGCCTTGAACTTGTCGGGCTTCTGGAGCACGGACTTCAGGC
>NZ_JBDJPF010000056.1:0-49294 GCF_054957865.1 Streptomyces xingningensis | reverse complement strand
AACCAGGTCTTGGGAACCGACGTCACGCATGGGCCCGGATTAACCAACAGGGTCCCCCGAAGGGCGCCGGGCCTCGGCGTTTCTCAGTTGGGCCCGTACTTGCGGCCGGTCGTCGACGACACCCGGGACAGCGCCGCGCGCGGTACGAACTTCGACAGGCCGGTCAGCGCCTTGTAGCGGGGATCGGGGACGGACAGCGACTTGCCCCGGGCCAGGTCCTTCAGCGCGGCGTCGACCAGCCGGTCCGCGTCCAGCCACATCCAGCCGGGAATGTTGTCCGTTCCCATCCCGGCCCGCTGGTGGAATTCCGTCCGCACAAAACCGGGGCACAGCGCCATCAGCCGCACCCCGCTGCCCGCCAGGTCCCGCGCCGCCCCCTGGGTGAACTGCACCACCCACGCCTTGCTCGCCCCATAGGTGCCGCGCGGGACGAAGGCGGCCACCGAGGCGACATTGACCACCCCGCCGCGCCGCCGCTCGCGCATCCCCTTGGCCGCGGCCGACGTCAGCCGCAGCACCGCCTCGCAGTGCACCTTGAGCATGGTCAGCTCGTCGGCCATCGGCACTTCGAGAAAACGGCCCTTGTTGCCGAAGCCGGCGTTGTTGACCAGCAGATCCACCGGGTTCCTGCGGTCCGAGAGCCGGGCTTCGACGGCCGCGATGCCCTCCTCCCGGGAGAGGTCCGCGCGGAGCACCTCCGCCTCCACCCGGTGCCGGTCGTGGAGTTCGGTGGCGTGCTCGTGCAGCCGCTTCTCATCGCGGGCCACCAGCACGAGGTTATGGCCGTCGGCCGCCAGCCGCCGGGCGAAGGCCGCGCCGATGCCGGCCGTCGCCCCCGTGATCAGTGCAGTCGTCATGCGGGAACGTTAGTGCTCCGCGGCTGCTCCGTGTGCTCCGGCGGGAGCCTGCTGACGCGCCAGATACGCCAGCGCCCGCTCCCGGAGCTCGGTGTTCAGCCCGTCCCCGACGGCCAGCAGCCGGGGCAGCAGCGCCCGCTCGGTCGTCAGCGAGCGGAAGACCAGCGAGACGGTCACCTGATGGGCCGGGCGGTGGGTGACGGTGACGGGATCACCCGCACGGACCTCCCCGGGCTCGATGACTCGCAGATACGCGCCGGGAGCCGCGGTCCGGGTGAACCGCTTGATCCAGCCCGTCTCGCCCAGCCAGTCCGCGAAGGTCCGGCAGGGGATGCGCGGCGCGGTGACCTCGAGCAGCAGCCTGTCGCCTATCCGCCAGCGCTCGCCCAGCAGCGCGCCGGTCACCTCCAGGCCGCTGGTGGTGAGGTTCTCGCCGAAGGAGCCGCTCGGCAGGGCGCGCCCCAGCTCCCGCTCCCAGGAGTCGAGGTCCTCGCGGGCGAACGCGTACACCGCCTGGTCGTTTCCGCCGTGGTGGCGCCAGTGGGCCACCGTGTCACCGGCCAGACCGCTGCCCGCCGTGCCCTTGGGGCCGGGCGCGGCCACCGCGACCGGGCCGTCGGCCGGGCGCTTGTCGATGCCGGTGGCGAGGCCACCGGTGAATTCGCCACGGTGGCCCGGGCGGTCGTCCGCCGTCCGGTCCCGGCCGATGTTCACGGAGAGCACGCGCATGACAAAAGGGTAGTCCGTCCTCAAAGCCCCGAGCGGCGATTTTCCGCCATCCCCAAGCTGGGCTTATGCTCGGTGGCATGATCGAGGCTCGCCATCTGAGGGTGCTGCGCGCGGTGGCCGCCACCGGTTCGTTCTCGGCCGCGGCCCGCGAGCTGGGCTGCACCCAGCCCGCCGTCAGCCAGCAGATGAAGGCCCTGGAGCAGGCGACGGGCACGCCGCTGCTGATCCGTACCGGCCGCGAGATGCGGCTCACCGAGGCGGGTGGCGCGCTGGTCCGGCACGCCGCGGGAATCCTGGCCGGGCTCACCGCCGCCGAGGAGGAGATCGCCGCGATCGCCGGGTTGCGGGCGGGCCGGGTGCGGCTGGTGTCCTTCCCCAGCGGCAGCTCCACGCTGGTGCCCAGTGCCCTCGCGGAGATGCGGTCGGCGCACCCCGGCACCCGGGTCTCGCTGGTCGAGGCCGAGCCGCCGAAATCGGTGGACATGCTGCGCTCGGGCGACTGCGACATCGCGCTGTCCTTCCGTTACCCCGAAGTACGCGGCGCCGATCCGGCCGCGGGTTCGGAGTGGGAGGGCCTGGTCGTACGGCCCCTGCTGACCGACCGGCTGATCGGCGTGATCCCGGACGGCCACCGGCTCGTGGGCGCCGAGCGGATAGGGATCGACGAGCTGGCGCGCGAATCGTGGATCGCGGGCTGTCCGCGGTGTCGCCGGCATCTGGTGGAGGTGTGCGAGAGCGCGGGCTTCACCCCGCGGATCGACTTTGCGACGGATGACTATCCGGCGGTGTTCGGGCTGGTGCGGGCCGGTCTCGGGGTTGCGGTGATGCCCGAGCTGGCGCTGGAGTCGGTACGGCCCGAGGGGGCCCGGACGGTGCCGGTCGAGCCCGTGGTGGAGCGCGAGATCGTGGCCCTGACCCTGCCGGACCTGGCGCGGGTGCCCGCCGTCTCGGTGATGCTGGACCGGCTGGTGGCGGCGGCGCGCCGCTGAGCGGTGCCGCCGGGTGACGGCGGCTGAAGCTCCTGGCCGATGAGGTGCTTGGCCGATGGGGGGCCTGGTCGGCGAGGCGCTTGGTCGGCGAGGTGCTGGCTGAAACGTTTCTTCGCTGAGTGGCGCCAGTCAGGCGCTCAGGGTGCTCGTCGCGGAGATGGGCCGGTGCCGGGCCCGTCCCATGAGCTCCTCGCGTTCGTCCTCGGTGAGACCGCCCCATACGCCGTAAGGCTCGCGCACCGCCAGCGCGTGCGCCGCGCACTGGGCGCGCACCGGGCAGCGCATGCACACCTCTTTCGCCGAGGTCTCGCGGGCGCTGCGGGCCGCGCCGCGTTCGCCCTCGGGGTGGAAGAAGAGGGAGCTGTCGACCCCGCGGCAGGCTGCCAGCAGCTGCCAGTCCCATAGGTCGGCGTTGGGGCCGGGGAGGCGGGAGAAATCTGCCATTGCTTGTCCCCTTCGAAGCGAACCGTCGAAGTGATCTGTTGCCATATGAGCAGATGAAAATATGACTCTTTGTCGAATCTAGCCACAGTCACCAATAAATGGGAAGAAGAGCGGGTCCAAGCGGGCAAATGGTGCATGGATCGAACGATGAGCCGAGCGCCCCCCGTGCGCCCTGCTCCGTGTCCGCGCCCTCACGTAGAGTGCCGAACACGGCCGACCGAGCCCGTAACTCTTTCGGGTGACCGTCGTTGAGAGGGCGGAGGCGGTTGGCGAAGCAGTGGTCGGTCAGGTGTGTGAGCCGACATCCACGCTCGCCAATCGCACAGGTGACGATCAGTACCAGCCTGGAGGCTCAAGGTGACGCGCATCAGCTGCGGAGGACGGCCATGACATCCGTCCTCGTCTGCGACGACTCCCCGCTTGCCCGAGAGGCGCTCCGTCGCGCGGTGGCGACCGTGCCCGGCGTCGAGCGCGTGACGACGGCGGCCAACGGCGAGGAAGTCCTCCGCCGCTGGGGCGCCGATCGTTCGGATCTCATTCTGATGGACGTACGCATGCCCGGTCTGGGCGGCGTGGAGACCGTGCGGCGGCTGCTCTCCGCCGACCCCGGTGCCCGCATCATCATGCTCACGGTGGCCGAGGATCTGGACGGGGTCGCGCTCGCGGTCGCCGCCGGGGCGCGGGGCTATCTGCACAAGGACGCCTCGCGTGCCGAGCTGCGGGCCACCGTGACCCAGGCGCTCGCCGACCCGACCTGGCGGCTCGCCCCCCGGCGGCTGCGCTCGGCCGAGATGGGTGCGGCCCCCACCCTCACCGCACGGGAGATCCAGGTGCTCGAGGGCATGAGCCACGGCCGGTCCAACGCCGAGATCGGCCGGGAGCTCTTCCTCTCCGAGGACACCGTCAAGACGCACGCACGGCGGCTCTTCAAGAAACTGGGCGCTTCCGACCGGGCGCATGCGGTGGCGCTCGGATTCCGCTGGGGCCTGGTCCGCTAGGCGCTGTGACGTGCAGCGCTGTGGGGGAGTGACGCACCCCGCCCGCCCCGGGGCGGGCGGGGCGAAGCGTTGCGGCTCCCCGGCCCGCTGCATGTTTCCCGCGCGCTGCCGCATCCTTGAGCTATGGAGTTCCTCGGGGACGGCTCGGTCAGGCGTGATGGGAGGGCGCGGGAAATGACGGTCGGCGCACCCGCTCAAGACGTGACGGTGCACAACCACGGACACGATGCCGCGGAAAGTCCGGCGCCAAGGCACCATGGACCGATGCGCGACAACGACGAGGCGAGTCCCACGGTGGCCGCGGGCCCCGGGGAGATCGGCACCCTCGTCGCCCGCGCCGTCGAAGGCGACCGGCAGGCGACGCACGACCTGCTCGCCCTGGTGCACCCTCTCGCGCTGCGCTACTGCCGCACCCGGCTGTCGCGACTGCCGGGCGACGCCCGCCACTTCGTGGACGACCTCGCGCAGGAGGTCTGCCTCGCGGTGCTGTGCGCCCTGCCGCGCTACCGCGACACCGGGCGGCCCTTCGAGGCCTTTGTGGTGGCCATCGCCGCGCACAAGGTCGCCGATCTGCAGCGGGCCGCCATGCGCCACCCCGGCAGCACGGCCGTGCCCTCCGACGAGATGCCCGAGCAGCCCGACGACTCCCTCGGCCCGGAGGAGCGGGCGCTGCTGAGCAGCGATGCGGAGTGGGCCAAGAAGCTGCTCGCCAACCTCCCCGAGAATCAGCGCGAGTTGGTCCTGCTGCGGGTCGCGGTGGGGCTGACGGCCGAGGAGACGGGGCAGATGCTGGGCATGTCCCCGGGCGCGGTGCGGGTCGCCCAGCACCGGGCGCTCAGCAGGCTCCGGGCGCTGGCCGAGCAGTAGCGGGGCGGCGGTCCCCGGGGCCCCGGTGCGTCTCGGGGATTCTCCGTAGGAACCTCCAAGTGACGCGAGACTCAGCACTCGTGGAATGGGACACCTGTTGGCGCCCGTTAGCATGGGAGTCCTCGCTGAGGCAAGGGGGTCCGGGGGCCGCGGCGGTAGCCGCCACAGTTCACGCCCCGGTCAATACCGCATTTGGGAAGGTGTCATGACTGACAACATCGACGGAATGCCCGAGAAGTTCGCGATGCTCGGTCTGACTTACGACGACGTCCTGCTGCTGCCGGGCGCCTCCGAGGTGCTGCCGAACGCCGTCGACACCTCCTCCCGGGTCTCGCGCAACGTCAGGGTGAACATCCCGCTGCTGTCCGCCGCCATGGACAAGGTCACCGAAGCGCGCATGGCGATCGCCATGGCCCGCCAGGGCGGCGCCGGTGTGCTGCACCGCAACCTCTCCATCGAGGATCAGGCCAACCAGGTCGACCTCGTCAAGCGTTCCGAGTCCGGCATGGTCTCCGACCCGATCACGGTCCGCCCCGACGCCACCCTGGCCGACGCGGACGCGCTGTGCGCGAAGTTCCGCATCAGCGGGGTGCCGGTCACCGATGCGGCGGGCAAGCTGCTCGGCATCGTCACCAACCGCGACATGGCCTTCGAGCTCGACCGCGGCCGTGCGGTGCGCGAGGTCATGACCCCGATGCCGCTGGTCACCGGCAAGGTCGGGATCTCCGGCGAGGACGCGATGGGGCTGCTGCGCCGCCACAAGATCGAGAAGCTGCCGCTGGTCGACGACGCGGGTGTGCTCAAGGGCCTCATCACGGTCAAGGACTTCGTCAAGGCCGAGCAGTACCCCAACGCCGCCAAGGACGCCGAGGGCCGACTGGTCGTCGGTGCCGCGGTGGGTGTCGGCGCGGAGGCCTTCGAGCGCGCCCAGGCGCTGGTCGAGGCCGGTGCGGACTTCCTCGTCGTGGACAGCGCCCATGGCCACAGCCGGGGCATCCTCGACATGATCGCCAAGGTCAAGTCCAACATCAACGTCGATGTGGTGGGCGGCAATGTCGCCACCTGGGACGGCGCCCAGGCGCTGATCGACGCGGGTGTGGACGGCGTCAAGGTCGGCGTGGGCCCCGGCTCGATCTGTACCACCCGGGTGGTCGCCGGCATCGGCGTGCCGCAGGTCACCGCGATCTACGAGGCCGCCCAGGCCTGCCACGCGGCGGACGTGCCGCTGATCGGCGACGGCGGTCTGCAGCACTCCGGCGACATCGCCAAGGCGATCGCGGCGGGTGCCGACACGGTGATGCTCGGCTCGCTGCTCGCGGGCTGCGAGGAGTCGCCGGGCGAGATGGTCTTCATCAGCGGCAAGCAGTTCAAGTCGTACCGCGGCATGGGCTCGCTGGGCGCGATGCAGTCGCGCGGCCAGGCGAAGTCCTTCTCCAAGGACCGCTACTTCCAGGACAACGTCCTCTCCGAGGACAAGCTGGTGCCCGAGGGCATCGAGGGCCAGGTCCCCTACCGCGGGCCGCTGGCCTCGGTCGCGCACCAGCTCATCGGCGGCCTGCGCGCCTCCATGGGCTATGTGGGATCCGCCAATGTGCAGGAGCTCAAGGACAAGGGCCGCTTTGTGCGGATCACCTCGGCGGGACTGAAGGAGAGCCACCCGCACGACATCCAGATGACGGTCGAGGCGCCGAACTACTCGTCGCGCTGAGACGATAGCTGTGGTCTACCTGACAAGGGGGTCAGATGCTGTATGCGGTGAAGTTCAGCGAGGACGCTGCCCGTGTTCGCGACTCGCTGCCTGCTGATCGCAGAACGTTGCTCGAGCGGGGGCTCGAATTGCTGGTTCGGGATCCGCGGCCGGAGATTTCGGTCCCCCTCTCCAAGGACGAGAGCGCGCGATCTCTGGCGCTGACGCAGAACATCGCCATCGAGTACTTCGTCAGCGATGGGCTGCTGATGGTCCTCGTGATTCACGTCGTGGACTTCACCCAGGTTCTCTACGAGCAGTGACAATGGTCCCCGCCCCGCACCGTCCCGCTCGGGGATACTGGTGGGCGGTAGACCGTATGGAAAGGCCACAATGTGACTGAGATCGAGATCGGGCGCGGCAAGCGCGGCCGCCGGGCGTACGCGTTCGACGACATCGCCGTCGTCCCGAGTCGCCGTACCCGCGACCCGAAGGAGGTCTCGATCGCCTGGCAGATCGACGCCTACCGCTTCGAGCTGCCGTTCCTGGCCGCCCCGATGGACTCGGTTGTCTCGCCCGAGGCCGCCATCCGCATCGGTGAGCTGGGTGGCCTGGGTGTGCTCAACCTCGAGGGCCTGTGGACCCGGTACGAGGATCCGGAGCCGCTGCTGGCGGAGATCGCCGAGCTGGACGAGCGCACCGCGACCAGGCGCCTGCAGGAGATCTACGCCGCTCCGATCAAGGAGGAGCTGATCGGGCAGCGCATCAAGGAGGTCCGCGACTCCGGTGTGGTCACCGCCGCCGCGCTCTCCCCGCAGCGCACCGCGCAGTTCTCCAAGGCCGTCGTCGACGCGGGCGTGGACATCTTCGTCATCCGTGGCACCACCGTCTCCGCCGAGCACGTCTCGGGAGCCGCCGAGCCGCTGAACCTCAAGCAGTTCATCTATGAGCTCGATGTGCCGGTGATCGTCGGCGGCTGTGCCACGTACACCGCCGCGCTGCACCTGATGCGCACCGGTGCGGCCGGCGTGCTCGTCGGCTTCGGCGGCGGCGCGGCGCACACCACCCGCAATGTGCTGGGCATCCAGGTGCCGATGGCCACCGCGGTGGCCGATGTGGCCGCCGCCCGCCGGGACTACATGGACGAGTCCGGCGGCCGGTACGTCCATGTCATCGCCGACGGCGGCGTGGGCTGGTCCGGCGACCTGCCCAAGGCCATCGCCTGCGGTGCGGACGCCGTGATGATGGGCTCCCCGCTGGCCCGGGCCACCGACGCACCGGGCCGCGGCCACCACTGGGGCATGGAGGCCGTGCACGAGGACGTGCCGCGCGGCAAGCGCATGAACCTGGGTGCGGTCGGCACGACCGAGGAGATCCTGCTCGGCCCCTCGCACACCCCGGACGGGTCGATGAACTTCTTCGGCGCGCTGCGCCGGGCGATGGCGACCACGGGCTACAGCGAGCTCAAGGAGTTCCAGCGGGTCGAGGTGACGGTCGCACCGTCCTCGCACGACAAGCGCTGACGCATCGTAAGGACGGGGCCCGGTCGCTTCGGCGGCCGGGCCCTTGCCGTGGCCGCACCCGTCAACTCCGTATAAAGGTTCGGGGATAGGGGATACTGGCGACTTATGGCGCAAAGTAAGTCGTTCAGCGGCAGGGACATGGGCATCGACCTCGGCACTGCGAACACGCTGGTGTATGTGCGGGGAAAGGGAGTGGTGCTCAATGAGCCCTCGGTGGTCGCCGTCAACGCCGATGACGGCAGCGTGCTTTCGGTCGGTTCCGAGGCCAAGGAGACCATTGGGCGGACGCCGTCCAACATTGTGGCCGTGCGTCCGCTGCGCGATGGCGTCATAGCCGACTTTGAGATAGCCGAGCGGATGCTGCGGCACTTCATCAAGAAGGTCACCGGCAACCGCCGCCTCTCCCGGCCGCGGGTGGTGGTGTGCGTGCCCTCGGGCATCACGGGGGTCGAGCGCCGGGCGGTCATCGAGGCCGCCTCCCAGGCCGGGGCCCGGGCGGTGCACCTGGTCGAAGAGCCGATGGCGGCCGCGATCGGCGCGGGGCTGCCGGTCAGCGAGCCCACCGGCTGCATGGTCGTCGACATCGGCGGCGGCACCACCGAGGTCGCGGTGATCTCGCTGGGCGGCATCGTCACGGCGCGCTCGGTGCGGACGGCGGGCGATGCCATGGACACGGCGATCACCTCCTATGTGAAGAAGGAGTACGCCCTCGCGATCGGTGAACGCACCGCCGAGGAGCTCAAGATGAGCATCGGCTCGGCGGCGCCGGTGGCGGACTGGTCGGCGAGCGGCGGCTCCGAGGAGACGCAAGGCCTGCGGCCGGCCGACCGGTTCACCATCCGGGGCCGCGACCAGGTCAGCGGTCTGCCCAAGACGCTGGAGCTGACCACCGATGAGGTCCGGCACGCACTGGCCGAGCCGGTGGACGCGATCGTGATGGCCGTGCGCCAGACCCTGGACGAGACCCCGCCCGAGCTGGCGGGCGACATCATGGACCGCGGCGTCGTGCTCACCGGCGGCGGCGCGCTGCTGCGCGGGCTGGACGTCCGGCTGAGCAGGGAGCTCGACATCCCGGTGCTGGTCGCCGACGAGCCCCTGGACTGCGTGGCCATCGGCACCGGCCGGTGTATCGAGGACTTCGCCTCGCTGCGGACCCTGCTGGACGCCCAGCCCCGGCTGCCCGCGAGCGGGCGGCTGTAGTAGCTGTAGTACCAGCCTCGTTCACAGCCGGTGTGCCGCACCGGCGGGGCTCGCGCCCCGGGTGTCCAGCAGCAACTGGGCCTTGACCGCGAGCCCCTGGAGGTCATACGTGCGGTGCTGCTGGAGCAGGACCGTCAGATCGGCGGCGGCCGCGGCCTCGTAGAGGCAATCCGCGCGCGGCACCGGCCGGCCGAGGACACGCCACTGCGCCACCTGGGGATCGTGGTAGCTGAGCTGCGCGCCCAGCTCCATCAGCCGGGAGGCGATCTCACGGGCGGGTGAGCCTTCCTGGTCGGCGACATCGGCCTTGTAGCCGACGCCGAGCAGCAGCACCCGCGCGCCGCGTGCCGACTTGCCGTGCTCGTTCAGGAGCGTGGCGCAGCGCTGGGTGACATAGCGCGGCATGCGCCCGTTGACCTCCTGGGCCAGCTCCACCATCCGTAGCGGATAGCCGAGGCTGCGGCCCTTGTACGAGAGGTAGTTGGGGTCGATGGGCACGCCGTGGCCGCCGACGCCGGGCCCGGGGCGGAATGCCTGGAAGCCGAAGGGCTTGGTCTCCGCGCAGCGGATGACGTCCCACAGGTCCACGCCGATGTCGTGGCAGAAGACGGCCATCTCATTGGCGAGCGCGATGTTGACGTGCCGGTAGTTGGTCTCCCAGACCTTGACCGCCTCGGCCTCGCGGGGGCCGCGGGCGCGGACGACCTTCTCGCAGAAG
This sequence comes from Streptomyces xingningensis, assembly GCF_054957865.1. Lineage (NCBI taxonomy): Bacteria > Bacillati > Actinomycetota > Actinomycetes > Kitasatosporales > Streptomycetaceae > Streptomyces > Streptomyces xingningensis. The sequence goes on along the minus strand of NZ_JBDJPF010000056.1, from coordinate 39,282 downwards.
CGCCCGTAGAAGGCGGCGGCGGCCTCCGTGCAGGCGGGGGTGAGGCCGCCGATGACCCTGGGGGTGTTGCCCAGGCCGTATTTCCGGTTGCCGGGGTCGGTGCGGCTGGGGGAGTAGGCGAGGTGGAAGTCGCGTCCGGCGCGCAGCCCGGAGCCCGATTCGAGGAGGGGGCGCAGGAACTTCTCGGTGGCGCCGGGGTAGACGGGGGACTCCAGGAGCACGGTGGTGTGCGGGCGCAGCCGGGCGGCCAGCGCCCGGGCGGCCTCGCCGACGGCGCCGAGGTCCAGCGCCCGGTCCTCGCCCAGCCTGGAGGGTGCGCAGATGACGGCCGTACGGACCCTGCCGAGCTCGGCATCCTCGGTGGTGGCGCGGAAGCCGGCGGCGAGCATGCGGCGCAGTTCGGCGGCGGTCAGGGTGGTGCAGCCGTGTTCGGCGGGCAGTCGTCCGGCGCGCAGCTCGGCGACGGTGTGCGGGTCGGGGTCATAGCCGACGGTGACCAGGGACGCGGCGGTGGCGGCCTGTGCGAGGGGAAGGCCGAGGTGGCCGAGTCCGATGACGGCGAGGTCTGCGGGCATGGCGTGATGCGGTCCTTCCCGGGGAGAAGCCGATGGGCCCGGCGGGGGTGGAGGCCGGTCCGATGCCCGGGCGAGTATCAGGTTAAGCGGATATATGACAGATATTCGGCATTTCTGCCCTGGGCTCTCCCGGCGGGTCTGTGTCCGGTCCGCGAACCGGCCGGAGCGGCCGGTTTGGGGCAGCATCGTAGGAGGACGGGCACCCCGTCCGTGGTGGGCCGACGTGGGTCGGTGTACGGCGGCACCGGAAGCGGGAGGCAGTGGTGAGGACAGCGGCACTCGGTCCGGCCGAGCGGAGCGCGGCGCTCGCCCGAATGGCGGAGCGGGAACTGGACATCTTGGTGGTCGGCGCCGGTGTGGTCGGCGCGGGCACCGCACTGGACGCCGTCACCCGCGGGCTGACGACCGGGCTGGTGGAGGCGCGGGACTGGGCGGCCGGCACCTCCAGCCGGTCCAGCAAGCTCATCCACGGCGGGCTGCGCTATCTGGAGATGCTGGACTTCGCCCTGGTGCGGGAGGCGCTCAAGGAGCGCGGACTGCTGCTCCAGCGGCTGGCCCCGCACCTGGTGAAACCGGTGCCCTTCCTCTACCCGCTGCAGCACCGGGGCTGGGAGCGGCTCTACGCCGGTTCCGGCGTCGCGCTCTACGACGCGATGTCCGTCTCCTCCGGCCATGGCCGCGGACTGCCCGTGCACCGCCATCTGACCCGCCGCCATGCGCTGCGAGTGGCGCCCTGCCTGCGCAAGGACGCGCTGGTCGGCGCCTTGCAGTACTACGACGCGCAGATGGACGACGCGCGCTATGTCGCCACCCTGGTGCGCACCGCCGCCGCCTATGGCGCGGACGTGGCCAACCGGGCGCGGGTGGTGGGCTTCCTGCGGGAGGGGGAGCGGGTGGTCGGCGCCCGGGTGCGGGACCTCGAACAGGGCGGCGAGTTCGAGATCCGGGCCCGGCAGATCGTCAACGCCACCGGCGTGTGGACGGACGACACCCAGCAGCTCATCGCCGAGCGCGGCCAGTTCCACGTCCGGGCCTCCAAGGGCATCCACCTGGTGGTGCCCAAGGACCGGATCCACTCCACCACCGGGCTGATCCTGCGCACCGAGAAGAGCGTGCTGTTCGTCATCCCCTGGGGCAGACACTGGATCATCGGCACCACCGACACGGACTGGGACCTGGACAAGGCCCACCCGGCCGCCTCCAGTGCCGACATCGACTATCTGCTGGAACACGTCAACTCGGTGCTGTCCGTGCCGCTGTCCCGCGACGACGTACAGGGTGTGTACGCGGGGCTGCGCCCGCTGCTGGCCGGGGAGTCGGACGCGACCAGCAAGCTCTCCCGCGAACACACCGTGGCGCACCCGGTGCCCGGGCTGGTGGTGGTGGCGGGCGGCAAGTACACCACCTACCGGGTGATGGCCAAGGACGCGGTGGACGAGGCGGTGCACGGGCTGGCGCAGCGGGTGGCGGACTGTGTCACCGAGGAGGTGCCGCTGGTGGGCGCCGAGGGCTACAAGGCGCTGTGGAACGGGCGGGCGCAGCTGGCGCAGCGCACCGGGCTGCATGTGGCGCGGGTCGAGCACCTGCTCAACCGGTATGGCTCGCTGGTGGACGAGCTGCTGGAGCTGGTCACCGCCGATCCGTCGCTGGGCGAGCCGCTGGCCGCCGCCGAGGACTATCTGCGGGCGGAGGTCGTCTATGCGGCCTCGCACGAGGGTGCCCGTCATCTGGACGATGTGCTCACCCGCCGTACCCGCATCTCGATCGAGACCTTCGACCGGGGCACCCGCAGCGCCCGCGAGGCCGCCGGGCTGATGGCGCCCGTCCTGGGCTGGGATGCGGAGCAGGTCGAGAAGGAGGTCCGGCACTATGAGAAGCGGGTGGAGGCGGAGCGCGAATCACAGCGTCAGCCGGACGACCTGACGGCGGACGCGGCCCGGCTGGGCGCCCCGGAGGTGCAGCCGCTGTAGGGCCGCGCGGCGTGCCTCGGTGGCACGTCCGGGTGGCATGCGTCAGCAGAATTCGGCCGTCAGCAGCCGCTCTTCGGCCGCGCCGCCGATCCGGGTGTCGCTGTTGAGGCGGTAGCTGACGACATGCCGTCCGTCCGCCGTGCCCAGCACCTGCACATAGGACCCGCTGATCGCGCCGTTGTGCCCCCACAGGGTGACCCCGCACGGCAGCCGCACCGGAAACAGCCCCATCCCATGGCGGCCGTGTGCCGCCGCGGTGTCCCGTATCGTCCCCAGCTCCGAGGTGGGCAGGAGCGCACCGCGGAACAGCGCGCCGAAGAAGCGGTTGAGATCGGGGAGGGTGGAGACCAGTTCTCCGGCGGCACCGGCGGCGGAGGGGTTGAGGTCGGTGACGTCCGTGGGGCCGCCGGGGCCTGACGAGGAGTAGGCGCGCCCGTGCGGAGCGGGCAGCGTGATCCGGGTACCGGGGAAGCTGGTGCCCGTGAGGTGCAGGGGGGTGAGGATCCGGCGCCGGGCCTCGGCGGCGTAGGAGCGTCCGGTGACCTGACGGATGACCATGCCGAGCAGCAGGTAGTCGGTGTTGGAGTAGTGGTACCGGGTGCCCGGCGGGGCGTATGGCGGGTGGGCGAGGCCGGTCCGTACCAGGGACTCGGGCGCATGGGAGGCAAAGCGGTGTGCCGCGGCGCCCGGCCCGAGGAATTCGCGGAAGAAGACCCGGTCGTCCGTGTAGGAGAACAGCCCGCTGGTGTGGGTGAGGAGTTGGCGCACCGTGATGCGGCTGTGCCTGAACCGGATGGAGACGGACGGCGGGAGGTGGTCGGCGACCGGGTCGTCGAGGCCCAGCCGGTGCTCGGCCGCCAGTTGGAGCACCACGGTGGCGATGACCGTCTTGGTGATGCTGCCGGCACGGAAGTGATCGGTGGGCAGGATGCGACGCCCGGTGCGTACGTCGGCCACGCCTGCGGTGGTGAACCGGGCTGCCCCGTGAGCATCTTGTGACAGCTCGGCCGCGCCGGGAACCGAACTTGGCGAAACGAGGTCCTCTACGGGGGAGCGGCCGTCTTCGAGCCCGCCGCCGTCGCACGCCGTCGTCGCGAAAGCCGTTACGGCGCAGCACAGCGCGGCCATGGCCACCGCGAGGCGCGAGAGGGCGGTGCGCGTCGGCATGCGTTTATCTTCCATGGTCGCTCGGACCCTGGCCTTCCACTGGTCCGCGGATGAGAGACAATGGTCGCTCTGCCGGGGTCGGTTGGTCGCAGAGCTGGATGCCAGAGGGGACGCATGTCGGACGCGGAGCAGACGCAGGGCACGACCGGGCGCCTCCTCGCCGGGCGATACCGTCTCGGGGACGTTCTCGGCCGGGGTGGCATGGGCACCGTCCACCGGGCGACGGACGAGACGCTGGGCCGGGTGGTCGCGGTCAAGGAGCTGCGTTTCCCGGCCAATATCGACGAGGACGAGAAGCGCCGTCTGATCACCCGCACGCTGCGCGAGGCGAAGGCGATCGCCCGGATCCGCAGCGCGGGCGCGGTCACCGTCTTCGACGTGGTGCACGAGGACGACCGCCCGTGGATCGTCATGGAGCTCATCGAGGGCCGTTCGCTCGCCGATGTCGTCCGCGAGGACGGGCCGCTGAACTGGCGGCGGGCCGCCGAGGTCGGCCTGGCCGTGCTCGATGTGCTGCGGGCCGCGCATCTGCAGGGCATCCTGCACCGCGATGTGAAGCCGTCCAATGTGCTCATCGCGGACGACGGCCGGGTGGTGCTCACCGACTTCGGCATCGCCCAGGTCGAGGGCGACCCGTCGGTCACCTCCACCGGAATGCTGGTCGGAGCTCCCTCGTACATATCGCCCGAGCGGGCGCGGGGCCAGAAGCCCGGCCCGCCCGCCGACCTGTGGTCGCTGGGCGGCCTGCTGTACGCGGCGGTCGAGGGCGCCCCGCCGTACGACAAGGGGTCGGCCATTGCGACGCTGACCGCCGTGATGACCGAGCCGCTCGGGCCGCCGAAGAACGCGGGCCCGCTGGAGGGGGTCATGTACGGGCTGCTCGCCAAGGACCCGCAGAAGCGGCTGGACGAGGCGGGCGCCCGGGCGCTGCTGACGGATGCGATCAACTCCCCCGACGAGCGGCGGCCGAAGGCGCCCAAGATCGCGGCCACCGATGTCACCCAGGCGATGGCGCTGCCGACGGCCCCCGGCAAGCCCGCGGCGGACCGGTCCGCGAAGGAGGCGCCGAAGCACTCCCCGGCACGGCCCCAGAAGCCGGCCCCGAGATCCGGGCCCAGGGGTTCCGCCACCCCGCCGTCCGGTGCCCGCGCCGAGGACGAGCGGGGGGAACGCACGGCGAGCGCCTTCCGGCCGCTGCGCGATGCCACCCCGTCGGGCTCGGCAGCCTCGACGGCCGCCTCCAGGACCGAGCCGGAGCCGGTCCCGGTGCCGGGCGCATACACCGAGACCCTGGTCCGGATGCGCGTCCCGGTGCAGCGGCGCGTGCTGGTCCTCGTGGTGGCCGTCGTCCTGCTGGCCGTGCTCGGCACGGTGCTCGCCGTGGCGCTGGGGTAGCGCCGCTCCGGCGGGGCCCGGGCCCGGCTGATCCGACGAGCTGAGGCGTACGGCCCCGAAGGGGGCTGTTCTGCACGTATCGTGAGTGTGGGTGGACGGTGCGCAGCCGCAAGGGGCGGCAGGGCGGCCGGATTTGGCGGCTGGCCGGTTGTGGCGGTTGTTCGGGCGATACAGGGATCGCGCGCTTGGGGAGGCGTTGTGGACGACTATGCGGGCCGGGTGCTCGCCGATCGCTATCGCCTGCCGTTGCCCCCGTCCGATGCGTTTGAACTGGTCGAGGCCCGGGCCTTTGACACCTACAGCGGGCAGGAGGTGCTGGTCCGGCAGATCCCGCTGCCGGAGGTCGTGGACGCGGAGCTCGTCGAAAGCGCGGGCGAGCCGGGCGCGGCGGTCGGCGGCCGGGGCGGGCGGCCCGGGGCGGTGGGCACCGGGCGCGGCGGCCGCACGGTGCCGGAGGCCGGGGACCCCGCGGTGCGCCGGGCGCTGGCAGCGGCCACGGCCGCCGCGCGGATTCCCGACCACCCGCGGCTGGACCAGGTCTTCCACGTCTTCGCCGAGGCGGGCAGCCTGTGGATCGTCAGCGAACTCGTCTCCGCCCGCCCGCTGGCGGCCGTGCTCGCCGAGCGCACGCTCTCGCCCCATCGCGCCGCCGAGGTGGCCGCCGATGTCCTCACCGCGCTGCGGGCCCTGCACGCCCAGGGCTGGACGCATCGCAACATCACCACTCGCACCGTCCTCATCTGCGAGGACGGGCGGGCGATCCTCACCGGCCTGGCCGCCGGGGCGGCGGAGGAGGCGCTGTGCGGCTATGACCCCGTCCCGGCGGACGGGGAGCGGGAGGGCGGTCCGGCGCCGGGAGCCACGAAGCCCGGCGGGGCGCCGGGCGTCCCCCGGCAGGTCGGGCCGGGATACCGCGACCAGGGCACCGCGGGCGGACTCGGGCCGCCGTCACCGGGCGGGGCGCGCGGGCCACGGCCCGCCGAGCGCCCCGGTCCGCAGAACGGGCGCACCCGGCCCGGGGCGATCGCCGCGTACCGCGCGGGAGCCCGGGCCGCCGCCGCTCGGGCGGCGGCCGAGGGCGGCAACTCCCGCCCGCCGACCGGCTCCTCCACCTGGGGCGGCGGCAGCGCCGCCAGCGGCACCGCGCCCGCGCCCGACTCCACCGCGCCCTGGAGCGCCGATGTGCTCCTCCAGGGCACCTCCTCGGGGCGCACGGACCCGCCGCGCAAGGATCCGCGCAAGGACACGGGCAAGGATCCGGGCAAGGATGCGCAGGAGCAGGGGCGTACCAACCCGGGGGGCGCGGACCCGGAGCGCACGGACGGCGAGCCGGAGCCCATGGCCGGCGGGCAGGTGCCTTCGCCGCGTGCCGCCGCGGACTGGTCGCGCACCGCCGCGTCCGGCGGCGCCCTCGCCGCCGAACGGGCCCGGCAGGCCCGGATGGTGGTGGTCGGGCCCGTCACCGAGCGCTGGGCCCCGGAGCAGGCCTGGCCCATACAGGAGAACTGGCAGCTCGCCCCGCCGGTTGGGCCCGCCGCCGACCTGTGGGCGCTGGGCGCGCTGCTCTTCCGCGTCGTGCAGGGGCACGCCCCGTATCCGGAGGACAGCACGGCCGACCTGGTGCAGCTGGTCTGCGCCGAGCCCCCCGCATACGCCGAGGAGTGCGGCGCGCTGCGCCCCGTGGTCGAGTCGCTGATGCGCAAGGACCCGGATGAGCGGCCCGACGTCGAGGAACTCCGCGGCTGGCTGCGGTCGTTGATCCGCTCTGCTCCCGAGCCGGACATCGGCAGCCGCACGGTCACAGTGCCGTCGATCGGGCCGAGCGCGCCCGCCGACCCCGGTCGGCTGCCGATCATCCGGCGCCGCGGCGAGCTGGTGCTGCGGCGCCGTCGAGGGCGTACGGTCGGTGCCTCCGCGGCGGCGGCCGCGCACGGGCGGCACAAGAGATCGGATGCCACCGGACAGCTGCAGGAGCAGCGGGCACCGGGCCCGCACAGTCCGCATCGGCTGGGACGCCTGTTGCTGGGGGTGATCTTGTTGGTGCTGATTGGGGCCGTGCTGTATGCGCTGCTGTTTATGCCGCGTACGGCGGAGAGCGCGGAACAGACCACTCCGGACCGTACCGGCTCACCGGGAGCACTGAGTGCCACCCCCAACGGCCCCGGCCCGGACGGCAAGGCGTCCGCCGAGGGGGCCGGGGAGCGGCGGACCGAGGGGAGCGGCGAGGTCGCCCAGGGCTTCACCCTGCGCCGCGACCCCAAGGGCTTCTCGGTGGCCGTGGCCAAGGATTGGCAGCGCCGCGGGGCCAACGCCCACGGCCAAGTCGTCTATGCGGGCGGTGGTTTCGAGCTGATCGTGGTGCCCGGCCGGGACAAGGCGTCCGAGTTCGGCACCGATCCCATGGCCTACCAGCAGGACAAGGAGCCCGAACTGGACGCCTTCCGCGCCTCGTCCTGGTCGGGCGCCTCCGGCCTGCGCCGGGTCGACATCGGCCGGACGGCCGGTGCGGAGGGCACCTTCAACTGGGGCAACGGCAACGGCCACCAGGTCTATGTGCGCAACTCGGCGATGATCCTGGGCGGCCGCTACCATGTGCTGCAGGTGATCGGGCCGATGGACGGGCAGCACTCGGTGGACTCCTTCTTCGACCAGGCCACCGCCACCTATCGGACGGGCAGTTGAGCGCGGGGCGGCCGGGCGCGGGGGCAGCCCTCAGGAGAACCGTGCCCGCAGTTCACCCTTGACCACCTTGTGCAGTGCTCCCTGGCGTGGCAGCGCCTCGACCAGCTCCAACCGCTCGGGCACCTTGTGCACCGCCAGCCCCGCACCACGCAGATGCCGGATGAGATCCGCCAGCGTCAACGGCGCCGTACCGGCGCGCTGCTGGACGACCGCGCAGACGCACTCCCCCCGCGCGGGATCGGGCAGCCCGATGACGGCGGCGTCCTCGATGGAGGGGTGTTCGCCGAGCAGACGCTCGATCTCCGGCGCCGAAATGGTCTCCCCCTTGCGGATGATGATGTCCTTGGCGCGCCCGGTGAGTACCAGGTGACCCTCGGCGGTGAGGTGACCGAGGTCGCCGGTGAGGAGAAACCCGTCCTGGTCAAAGGCCTCGGCGGACTGGGCGGGGTCGAGATAGCCCCGGCACACGGCCTCGCCGCGCAGCCGGATGTGCCCGTCCGCCCCTGGCGGCACCGGTGCCCCGTCCGCATCGGTGATCCGGATCTCCAGGCCGGTCGGCGGCCGTCCCTCCGTGGTGGCGAGCAGCTCGGCCGGGTCGGCCGGAGAGCCCATGGTGATCAACGGGGCTTCCGTCATGCCGTAGCCATGGACCAGCTCGCAGCCCAGTTCACGGACCACCTCGGCGTACAGGGCGGGCGGTTTGGGGGCGCCGCCCCCCGCCAGCAGGCGAAGGGCGGGCAGCAGTCCGCGGGCGGGATCCTTGCGCTGTTCGGCGAGGAACATGGCGTAGAACGCGGTGGAGCCGCCCGCGATGGTGACGCCATGGCGGCGGTAGGCATCGAGCGAGCCGGGCAGGGCGAAGTGCTCGACGAGGAGGGCGGGAAAGCCGCGCAGGAGCAGCATCACGGTGTACTGGGCGCCGCCGATGTGCGCATAGGGGAAGGCGATGGAACCCAGGTCGCCGGGCGTCGGCTGCAGGGCCTCGGCGAGGGAGCGGCCGGAGGCGATCAGGGAGCGGTCCGTGTGCAGGACCCCCTTGGGGGCCGCGGTGCTGCCGGACGTCCAGTGGATCCAGCGGACGGTGCTGCCCTCGGCGGGCGGCGGGGGCAGGGCGGCCGGGCGGTCCTCGGCGTCCGGCATCGTCAACACCTCGGGCTCGGGGCGCAGTTCGCTGGCGAGCCGACAGGCCATGGCCAGGTGGTCGAAGCCCCGCCATACGCCGGGGACGACGAAGAATTCGGCTCCCACGGCCCGTAGGGCATGACCGGCCTCGTGGTCGCGGCAGTGCGGGATGAGCGGGCTCTGGACGGCACCGAGCCGGGCCAGGGCGAGACTCAGGACCACCGTCTCGATGCGGGTGGGCAGTTGCCACAGGACCCGGCTCCCGGCCCGGACGCCGAGCCCGTGCAGCCGGGCGGCCGTGCGCTCGGCCCGGTCGCGCAGGGCGGCGAAGGTCAGCGTCCGGTCGTCCTCGGCCTGGACGAGGGCGGGCGCGTCGGGGGTCAGGGTGGCGCGGTGGCCGAGGAGGCGCCACAGGGTGCCGGACATGGTCCCCCCTCGAACGGAGCTGACGCTACGTCAGAACGGAGGAAGCGTAGGCCGCCGTGGCTTGCCGGTCCAGAGGGTGCGGGCTAGCTTCTCAACTGACGGTACGTCAGAAACCTGGGGAGGCCTGTTGTGGATCTGCCGCGCATCGTCAGTGTCGACGACCATGTGATCGAGCCCGCCCACCTCTTCGACACCTGGCTCCCCGCGGCCTGCCGCGACCGCGGGCCCAAGCCGCTGACCGCCGGCATCGGCGGCCTGGAATACACCGGCGGGAAGTACCGCTTCACCATGGACCCGGACGGCCCCCCGGCCGACTGGTGGATCTACGAGGACCTCGCGTTCCCCTACAAGCGCAACATCGCCGCCGTCGGCTTCGACCGCGAGGAGATGACCCTGGAGGGCATCACCCGCGAGGAGATGCGACCCGGCTGCTGGGACCCGGCCGAACGGCTCAAGGACATGGACCTCAACCATGTCGAGGCGTCCTTGTGCTTCCCGACCTTCCCGCGCTTCTGCGGGCAGACCTTCGCCGAGGCGCGGGACAAGGAGGTCGCCCTGGCGTGTGTACGGGCCTACAACGACTGGATGGTCGAGGAGTGGTGCGGCGACAGCGGCGGCCGGCTGATCCCGCTGTGCCTGATCCCGCTCTGGGACATCGGCCTCGCGGTCGCGGAGCTCCGGCGCAACGCCGCGCGCGGCGTACGGGCCGTGACCTTCAGCGAGTTGCCCACCCATCTGGGGCTGCCCAGTATCCACACCGGCCACTGGGACCCCTTCTTCGCCGTCTGCCAGGAGACGAGCACCGTCGTCAATATGCACATCGGCTCCTCCTCGCAGATGCCCGCCGCATCCCCCGACGCACCACCGGCCGTGCAGGCGGCCCTGTCCTTCAACAACGCCATGGCATCACTGGCCGACTTCCTCTTCAGCGGGGTGCTGGTGCGCTTCCCCGAACTCAAACTCGCCTACAGCGAAGGCCAGATGGGATGGATCCCCTATGCCCTGGAGCGCGCCGACGATGTCTGGCGCGAGCACCGGGCCTGGGGCGGGGTGCGCGACCTGATCCCCGAACCGCCCTCCTCCTACTACTACCGGCAGGTCTTCTGCTGCTTCTTCCGCGACCGGCACGGGATCGCCTCGCTCGACGCCGTGGGCCGCGACAACGCCACCTTCGAGACCGACTACCCCCATGTGGACTCGACCTTCCCGCACACCAGGGAAATCGCCCTCGACCAGGTGCGGGGACTGGACGAGGCGACCGTCCACCAGCTGATGCGGGGCAATGCGATCCGCATGCTCGGGCTGGACCTCGACGGACCGGCCGCGTGACCGCCATGGAGCCGACCCACCCGGCCGATGAGGAGGAATTCCGGCGGCAATTGCGCGCCTGGCTGCGCCGGACGCTGCCGAAACTGCCCGCCAGGCCCGCGCCGGACGACTGGCCCGCCCGGCGCGCCCATGACTGCGCCTGGCAACGGGCGCTGTACGACGCCGGATACGCGGGACTGGACTGGCCCCGCGACGCGGGCGGCCGGGGCGCCGGGCCCATCCGGCACCTGATCTTCCTCGAGGAGGCGGAGCTGGCGGGCGCGCCCCCGGCGGGCGCGGGCTTCGTGGGACTGCTGCATGCCGGCCCCACCATCGCCGCCGAGGGAACCGCCGCCCAGCGTGCCCGCTGGCTGCCGCCGATCCTGCGCGGCGAGGAGGTGTGGTGCCAGGGCTTCTCGGAGCCCGACGCGGGCTCCGACCTCGCCGCCCTGCGTACCCGGGCGGTCCGCGACGGCGACGCGTACCTCGTCACCGGCAGCAAGGTCTGGACCTCGCATGCCGAGGTCGCCGACTGGTGCGAACTGCTCGTCCGCACCGACCCGTCGGCCCCCAGGCACCGGGGACTCAGCTGGCTCGCGATGCCGATGGACGCACCCGGGGTGACGGTGCGCCCGCTGCGCACCCTCGCGGGATCCACCGAATTCGCCGAGGTGCTCCTCGACGGGGTGCGGGTGCCGCTCTCCCACCGGGTGGGCGCCGAACACGACGGCTGGCGGGTCTCGATGGTCACCCTCTCCTTCGAGCGCGGCACGGCCTTCGCCGGCGAGGTCGTCGCCTGCCGCCGGACCCTGGCCCTGCTGGCCCGGGCGGCCCGGGAGAACGGCCGGTGGGACGACGCGGTCCTGCGCCGCCGACTGGGGCGGCTGAGCGCCGACTTCACGGCGTTGTGGCGGCTGGTGCAGGCGAATGCGAGCGAGGCCGAGCATGCGCTGCGCAGCGGCGGCAGCGGGGTGCCGGGCGTGGGCGGTTCCGTCTTCAAGCTCCGCTACTCGCAGGCGCGCCAGGAGCTCTACGAGACGGCCGCCGAAATCCTCGGCCCCCGGGCGCTGGATGCCGACCAGGAATGGACCGTTGGCCGGCTTTCCTCGCTCGCTTACACGATTGCCGCCGGAACGTCCCAGATTCAGCGGAACATCATTGCCGAGCGCATTCTCGGCCTCCCCCGCGGAGGTTAGCGGTGATCATGGATTTCCGGTTGACCCCCGAACAGCAGGACCTGCGAACGGGAATGCGGGAACTCTTGGCGGCGCGATTCCCGCGGGAACGGCTGCGGGAGGTGGTGGACGGGCAAGCGCCGGGACCGGGCCCCGACCGGGCGCTGTGGCGGGAGTTGGGGGAGGCCGGGCTGTTCGCCCTGCGGTTGCCCGAGCGGGACGGCGGGGTGGGGCTCGGCCTGCCGGAGGCGGTGCTGCTCTTCGAGGAGGCGGGGCGGGCGCTGCTGCCCGGCCCGCTGGTCGCCACCCATCTCGCGGCGGGCCTGGTGGCGGGCGCGGCCGAGGGCACCGGGATGGTGACGGCCGTGGACCGGCCCGGCGTTGTGGAACACCTCGCCACCGCCGACGCCGTGCTGCTGCTCGACGGCGAACGGGCGCGGCTGTGGGAGACGGGATACGGAGCGGGTCCGGACGCCCTGTCGGCGAGCCCCCTGCGGTCGGTGGACCCGGCGACCCCGCTGCACCTGCTGGATGCCCTGCCCGGGACGGTGCAGGGCATCCGGGAGGTGGGTGCGGCCGCCCCGTTGCGCCGGGAGGCGGTGCTGCTGACCGCCGCACAACAGCTCGGCAGCGCGGCCCGCACCATGGAGATGGCCGTCGCCCACGCCAAGGCCCGCACCCAGTTCGGCCGCCCGATCGGCGCTTTCCAGGCGGTCCAACACCTCTGCGCCGACATGCTCGTACGCACGGAACTCGCACGAACTAGCGTGTATGCGGCATCGCTCACGGTAATGGCGGGGGAAGTCGCCGGAGCGAAACTTCTCGCCGATGAGGCCGCCGTTCGTAATGCTCGTGACTGTTTGCAATTGCATGGCGGGCTGGGTTTCGCCTGGGAGTCGGACGTGCATCCACACTTCAAGCGAGCCTGGCTGAGGGCCGCCCAGTGGCAGTCGGCGGCGGAGGCCGAGGAGGAGATCGCCGATGGACTCCAGGTGCTCCCGGCCGACTTCGGCGGGCTTCCCGGGGGAGGGCGCGGAAATTCGCTCGGGCGAAATCATGAGCGATGAGAATGCAGAACGTAATCAACTCGGGCGAAATGCCGGTGTTGCCGCACATAAAGATCACGCTCCGTTGATATCGAGTTGTGTTCTGCGTGTAACTCGCCACGGGGCGGAGTCGGGTCCGTGCTCGGGTACTCTCCCTTGGATGCGAGTGGTTCGAAGGCGCAATGAAACCGGTGTTGCCCATGTGGTGATGCCGCATTCGGGAACGCCTCTTGCCCGTATCGGCGCGGGGTTCATGAATCCCCCGTGTTCGAGACCCCACGGCACGCATCGCACAGTTGGTGATGCGCATACTCCTTGGCGCCGGAATAGGTCTGAAGCGCTTGTTGGGGTAACTCTGCGTCAATCAGGCTGTCGTGGAAGGAGATCACGCTCCGTGACTCCTCTCAGGCGCGAGGCGTTGTGTCCGCCGGTTCGGATGGTGTGAGCGGTGCAGGTGCTTCAGATGCAAATGGAGGTTCGGGCCGACCCCGCGGAGGTCGGGCGGGCCCGGAAGTGGGCGCGGTCCCGTCTGGCGGGCCATGGGATAGGGGTTGATGAGCCGCTGGCCGAGACGCTGATCCTGTTGATCTCCGAGCTGGTGACCAACGCCGTGGTGCACACCGGATGCCCGGCCGTGCTGCGGATGTTCTTCCCCGGGGTGAGCGGCGGCGGGGTGGGTGGCGGCGCCGGAGCAGCGGCCGGACCTCGCCCGGACACCGTACGGGTGGAGGTCGCCGACATCAGCGCCCGGCCGCCCCGGCAGCGCTGCGCCCGGGGTGATGAAACCGGGGGTCGCGGCCTGGAGCTGGTGGAGGGCCTCGCCGATCGCTGGGGCTGGCAGCCGGAGGGTACGGGTAAGCGCATCTGGTGCGAGATCGACCGTGGCTCGTCGGCTCTGCCGCGGTGGAGCAATGCTTTTGAGCCACAACACGCCGTCGCAAATAGGGCGTAGGCGGCAAAGTCCAGACCAGGTGTTGACGTGAAGTGGTCACGTGATCACCCTTGGATGCAGCGATTCGTTGCGAGGGGACGTCGAGAGGCCCATGTGACCCGGGCTGCCTTGGCGAGTGCGGGTCGCGGTCCGGCGCGAGAACAGGGCTCCAGCGCCGGAGCTGGGCGGCGGCGTGTGGTGCCGTGCTCGGGGTGCGCATCAGCGCGCCGCCGCCCGCCCATCCTCCCGGATGGCGCATTAAGACCGTGGGTCAACCGTGGGTCAGAGGACTGCGACCGGTGCGACCGGTGCCCCGACCCCGCCGACGAACGGCTCGGGGGTGGCCGTCAACAGGAACGCATACCGCCGCTCCTGTGCACACACCGTGGACAGCTCCTCAAGATTCCAGTTCTGACCCTGCGGCATGCCCATCTCGACCAGATCCAGGGCGTGAACGGCCAGCCATAGGTTCTCGATCTCCGGCGGGACGATCTCGAAGGTGAGGGTGTCATTGGCGACCGCGGCGACATCCCGGGCGTGAAACCACTCGGGGGTGTGGATCGACAGGCCGGGCGAGGGGTGGGCGTATGCATGGCTGTCGCCCTCGAGATACCGCTGGATCTGCCCGGTGCGGACGAGCAGGATGTCGCCCGCCCGCACGGTGGTGCCGGCCAGTTCCTCTGCCGCGTCCAGATCCTCGGCGGTGACGGCGTGCCCGCCGTCGAGCCGTTGCACGCCGCGGGCGCGCGCGACATCGAGCAGCACACCGCGCGAGACGATCGGCCCGGCCTTGTCCACGCTGCTGAAAGCGGCCCGGCCATGCGCCGTGATCGAGCCCGCTGGGCGGCCGTTGTAGATCCGCCCGCCATGTGCGACATGGGCCAGCCCATCCCAGTGAGTGCCTGCCTGGAGGCCCATAGTCACCGCATCGTCGCTGGTGGCCACGGTGCCGGGGCCGAATAACTCCACATTGACCGCGACCATGGTGTGCAGCGGGTTGACCCGGCCCGGGATCAGCCCGGTCTGCACCCCGTCCTGCCGGAGAGGCAGCGCCAGAGGAACCCGGTGGCCGCTGATGACGCTCTCGGCGGCGGCTCGTACCACGGTGTCGGTGATGAGGTTCAGCGTGCCGATCTCATCGGACTCGCCCCAACGGCCCCAGTTGTTGACCCGTTTGGCGATCTCATGGAACTCGGCCGGAAGTGACATAAGCGCCTTCCCTCTTTCCTGGGCTTGTGCTCGGGCCTACTCTGCCCAAAAATCTAACGGGCCGTCAGAACTTGCGGGAAGGGGTGCCACCGTGGCGAACTTCTTGACAGGCAAGGTGGTTGCCGTGACCGGAGCCGGACGGGGAATCGGCCGGGCGGTGGCCATCGCCTCCGCCGCCGAGGGCGCCAGGGTCGTCGTCAACGACCGCGGCGTCTCGCTCTCCGGCGGTGAACCGACCGGCGAGGTCGCTGCCGCCGTGGCCAAGGAGATCGAGGCGGCGGGCGGTGAGGCGACCGCCGTCGTGGACGATGTGTCAACGATGGCCGGTGGACAGCGGATCGTCGACACGGCCCTGCAGCGATACGGGCGG
Organism: Streptomyces xingningensis; assembly: GCF_054957865.1. Taxonomy (NCBI): domain Bacteria; kingdom Bacillati; phylum Actinomycetota; class Actinomycetes; order Kitasatosporales; family Streptomycetaceae; genus Streptomyces; species Streptomyces xingningensis. The sequence continues at coordinate 23,906 of NZ_JBDJPF010000056.1, read as the reverse complement.
CTCGACGGCGCGGTGTGCGTCGCCGGAATCCTGCGCGAGCGCATGCTCTTCAACATGACCGAACAGGAATGGGATCCGGTCATCGCCACCCACCTCAAGGGCACCTTCACCGTCTTCCGGGCCGCCTCCGCCGTCATGCGTCAACAGCGCACCGGCACCCTCATCGGCTTCACCAGCGGCAATCATCAGGGCAGCGTGGCCCAGGCCAACTACTCGGCCGCCAAAGGCGGCATCATCTCCCTCGTCCGCAGTGCGGCACTGGGCCTGCGCAGATACGGGGTCACGGCCAACTGCGTGGCCCCGGTGGCCCGTACCCGGATGTCCGCCGAGGTGCCGATGGAGCTGACCGAGATCGGCGAACCGGAAGACGTGGCCGCGCTGGTCGTCTACCTGCTCAGCGAGCGGGCCCGCGAGGAGCGGATCACCGGGCAGGTCTATACGGTGGCCGGGCCCAAGATCGCGGTCTGGGCCCAGCCGCGCGAACTACGCGCCGCCTACACGGACGGGACCTGGACCCCCCAACGGATCGCCGACGTCCTCCCGGGAACCGTCGGCACCGACCCCATGCCGATGCTCGACCGCCTGGATGCGATGGCCGAGGCGGCTGCCGCCAGAGCGCGGCCCAACGCCTGACGGCACCCGGCAGGACAGGCCGCCAAGGGACGTGAAGGGAGAGGCGTGGACTTCGCATTCGGGCCCACGGACGAGGCGTTCCGGCAGGAGGCGCGCGCCTGGCTGGCCGAGCGCCTCACCACCGGACCGGCCCGCGCCCCCGACCGGGACTGGGAGCGCGAACTGGGCACGGGCGGCTGGATCGGCCTCGGCTGGGACCGGGCCCGCGGCACCTACGGCAACCGCCCGGCCACCCTGGCCGAACAGGTCGTCTGGGCCGAGGAGTACGCCCGTGCCCAGGCCCCCGAACGCCTGGGGCACCTCGGCGAACGGCTCCTGGCACCCACCCTCCTCGCCGACGGCGACGATGCGCAGTGCGCCCGCTTCCTCCCCGCCATCGCCCGCGGCGAGGAGATCTGGTGCCAGGGCTACAGCGAACCCGGCGCCGGCTCCGATCTCGCCGCCGTACGCACCACCGCCACCCCTGCCGACGGCGGCCGCAGCTACCGGATCGACGGACACAAGATCTGGACCTCGCTCGCCCACCAGGCCGACTGGTGCTTTGTGCTGGCCCGCACCACCAAGGGGTCGCACCGTCACCACGGGCTGTCCCTGCTGCTCGTCCCCATGGACCAGCCCGGCCGGATCGAGGTCCGGCCGATCCGGCAACTGCACGGCACCGCCGAGTTCAACGAGGTGTTCTTCGAGGGCGCCCGGGCCCGAGCGGACCACCTCGTCGGGGGTGAAGGCAGCGGCTGGCGGGTGGCCGTGAACCTGCTCGCCCGCGAGCGAGGCGTGTCCACCCTCGCCCAACAAGTCGGCTTCAGCACCGAGTTGGCGCAGGTGATCCAGCTGGCGGTGCGGACGGGTGCCGCAGCGGAGCCGGTGCTGCGTGACCGGCTCATACGGCACTGGGCCGAGTTGCAGACCCTGCGCTGGAACGCCCTGCGGACCCTGGGCGCGGCCCGCGACCCCGGTGCGCCCAGCGTCGCCAAGCTGCTGTGGGGCCGCTGGCACCAGCGGCTCGGCGAACTGTCGATGGCGGTGCGGGGAGCTCCCGCCACCGTCGGGCCGGACGACTGGTGTGCCGACCGTCCCTATGAACTCGACGCCCCGCAGCGCCGGTTCCTCTTCTCCCGCGCCGACACGATCTATGGCGGGTCGGACGAGATCCAGCGCACCATCATCGCCGAGCGCGTCCTCGGCCTGCCGAAGGAGGCCCGGCCATGACCGCGCACACCCCCTATGGGCACTGGATCGGCGGGTCTTGGCGCACACCGGAAAAAGGGCACTATGCAGTTGTCAATCCGGCGACCGAGCAGGTCGTCGGGGAGGCCCCGGAGGCGACCCCCGCCGAAGTCGCCGATGCCGTGGCCGCCGCACGGGCCGCGCAGGGCGGCTGGTCCCGTACCGATCCGCGCGAGCGCGCTGCCGTGCTGGACCGGATGGCGGATCTACTCCTCGAACACGCAGGGGAGCTGGTCCCCTTGCTCCAGGCCGAGACCGGCGCGACGATGCGCGTCGCCTCGACCATGCAACTGCCGGTGGCTGTGGACCGCTTCCGGCGCTATGCGCGGGGCGCGCTGGAGCCGGCTGCCGTTCCGCTCGCGCCCTGGCCCGTCCAGGCCGGCCCGCTCGCCCCCGGTGGCCTGATCGGCGCCGCCGCGGTCCGGCGCCCGGTGGGTGTCGTCGCCTGCATCACCTCCTACAACTTCCCGGTCGTCAATCTCGCGGGCAAGGTCGCACCCGCGCTGGCCATGGGCAATGCCGTCGTCGCCAAACCGGCACCACAAGACCCGCTCTGCTGCCTTGAGCTGGGCCCACTGTTCAGTGAGGCCGGTTGCCCGGATGGGGTGTTCAATGTCGTCACCGGTTCGGGACCGGCCGCGGGCGAGCAGCTGGTATCCCAACCCGGCGTCGACATGGTGAGCTTCACCGGTTCGACCACCGTGGGGAAAAAGATCGCCGAATCCGCGGGAAGGTCGATGAAACGCACCCTGATGGAACTGGGCGGCAAGGGCGCTGCCATCGTCCTCGGAGACGCCGACGATGAAGTGATCACCTCGGCGGTCAACGCGGTCGGTTCGGTCTGGTCCTTCCACAGTGGGCAGATCTGCACGGCACCGACCCGCGTGCTCGTCCAACGGGCCCTGTACGAACGGGTCGTTACCGCTCTCAAAGACTACGCTGAGTCACTGACAATGGGAAGCCCTGTGGAAAACTCCACGATCGTGGGCCCGTTGATATCCGCCGCTCAGCGCGATCGCGTCGAGGAATACGTCGCCGGGGCCAGGGCGCAAGGAGCCAGGATCGTCACCGGGGGTGACCGGCCTGCCCTCAACCCCGGCTTCTATGCGGCCCCCACCCTCATCGCCGAGGTCACCCCCGGGATGACGGTTGCCCGCGAGGAGATCTTCGGGCCCGTCGTGGTGGCCCTGCCCTTCGACGATGAGGACGAGGCGGTCCACATCGCCAACGGCACCTCCTACGGCCTCTACGACTATGTCTTCAGCTCCGACACCGCTCGCGCCTGGGCCTTCGCGGCCCGACTGCACAGCGGCAACATCGGCATCAACACCGTTCAGCGGCACCCTGAGACGCCCTTCGGCGGATGCAAGGGGAGCGGCGTCGGCCGGGTCGGCGGCTCCTTCGGACTGCATGCCTACAGCGAACTCCAGTCGGTCGTATGGCCGTCCTGAGCACACCGGTCCTGCCGGAAGACCGGAAGGCCGGAAGGCCGGAAGGCCGGAAGGCTGGAAGGGCTGAGGGCGCACAGGACAGGGAGGGCGCACAGGACAGGAAGGACCGGGGGAAGAGAAGGGGGATCACCGCCATGAGAGGCGTCATCTTCGACGGCGAGCGGCCTCGGGTCGTCGACGATCTGCGGCTGCGTGCCCCCGGGCCCGGTGAGGTCCTGGTTTCCGTCGCCGCCGCGGGCCTGTGCCACAGCGATCTGTCGGTCATCGACGGAACCATTCCGCACCCCGTCCCGGCTGTGCTCGGACACGAGGGTGCCGGAGTGGTCGAGGCGGTGGGGCCGGGCGTCGCCCACGTCGGGCCCGGCGACCATGTCGTCCTCTCCACGCTCGCCGGCTGTGGCACCTGCGCCGACTGTGACCGTGGGCGGCCGACTATGTGCCGCCGGAGCATCGGCAGGCCCACCCAGCCCTTTTCCCGCCGGGGCGAGGCGCTGTTCCAGTTCGCGGGCAGTTCGGCCTTCGCGGAACGCACCCTCGTCAAGGCCGTACAGGCGGTCGGGATCCCCGCCGATGTGCCGCTGACCTCGGCGGCCCTCGTCGGCTGCGGTGTCCTGACCGGTGTCGGCGCCGTCCTCAACCGGGCCCGGGTGGGGCAGGGTGATTCCGTGCTCGTCATCGGCATCGGCGGCGTCGGGCTCAATGTGCTGCAAGGGGCCCGGCTCGCCGGGGCCTCGGCCCTGGTCGCCGTCGACGCCAACCCGGACAAGGAGCAAACTGCCCGCCGGTTCGGCGCGACTCACTTCATCGACGCCACCGCCTCCGACATCTCGGCGGCGGTGCGGGAGATCCTTCCGACCGGAGTCGATCACGCATTTGAGTGCGTGGGTGACGCCGGTCTCGTCCGGCAGGCCGTCGATCTCCTCGACCGGCACGGCCAAGCGGTGCTTCTGGGCGTACCGCCCGCGGGCACGGAGGCGTCCTTCCTGGTCTCCTCCCTCTACCTGGACAAGTCGATCCTGGGCTGCCGCTACGGCTCCGCACGTCCGCAGCGTGACGTCGCGCTCTATGTGCGGCTCTACCGCGAGGGACGGCTCCTGCTCGACGAGCTGGTCACGGCGGTCCACCCGGTCGAAGACTTCGCGCGGGCGGCGGAGGAGGTGCGGTGCGGCCGGGTGGCGCGCTGTGTGCTTGCCTTCTGAGTGCCGCCTTCGCGGGCCCGCCTGCTGGCCGCTGGACGTCCGGCAGACGATTCCGATTCCGGGCAATGAGGGTTATTCGGTAAGAATGGTCCGTCCGGGCAGTCCATGGTGATGTGTGGCGGGGCGTCCGGGCCTCCTCGTCGGCGGAATCGGAAGGCATCAGTGGGGTGAGTGCGGTCTCGAAACCTCGCGCCACGCAACCTCTCGGCCCTTGGGGGAATCTTTCTGGAAGAGAGGGGCCGATATGACACAGCAGGCGGAGCCGGACGCGATACCGGACGACGCGACAACAGCAAAGGGAGCGCCCGAGGAGTCCCGGGGGACGCCGCCGGAGAAAGAGTCCTTGAAGGAGTCCTCGAAGGAGCCTTCGAAGGAGTCCTCGCCGGAGCGAGAGACCCCGTCGGAACAGGAGGCGCCGTCGGAGCGGGCGATGCGCGGGGACGCCTTCGGGGCCGCGTTCTGCGCGTCGATGGCCGCGCTCAGCGCCGAGGTCGTCGTCGCGGCGACCGTCGGCCTGCTCGTGCTGCTCTCGCGGGAGCACCAAGGGCTGCCCCACGGTCCGATGCTGATCGTCGCGGTGGCGCTGGGCGTGCTGCTGCTGACCGTGCTGATCAGCGGCTTCATCACGGCCGCCGCCGTGATGCCCGCACTGGCGCTCGGCCGTCTCGCGGCTCGGCGCGCGGGGCACTCCGGGCGCCGGCCGTGGACCCTTGGAGCCGTGGCGGCGGTGTCGGCGGGTGCGGTGATCGCGTTCGGCGCGGTGGCGGCGCTCGGCAGCCGTTCGCTCGCCAGCCCGTTGTCGTATCTCACCTGGTGGGCGTCGCTCACCGTCGGGCTGCTGCCGGCGGCATTCGTGGCCCGTGCCGCCGCCCGCCGGGTGCGCGACGGACGTTCCGGAAGCGTGGCGCGGAGAGTGACGCGCGACGGCGCCATCGCCTGGCTGGCCGTCGGCCTGGTGGGTGCGGTGGTGTACGGCTCCGGCCTGGTGAACGTGTACAAGCCGCCCCGGCTGCACAAGTCGGACCTCGCCGGTGTCTGGGACGACGGCCATGGCGGTCAGGTCAAGCTCACCAAGGAAGGCGAAGCGCTGGCCAAGGGGCTCGACAGCCACCAATGGGACGGCGCGGGCAAGGACCGGATGAAGGACTGCGACGGGACCGGCACCTGGACGGCGCTCAAGGACGGCGGCCGGGTCCAGGGCCTCTCCCTGGTGATCAAGTCCTGTGAGGGGATGAACCCCCGTAACTGGAGCCTCGGTGGTACGACCAAGCAGCCGCGGATCTACTACGAGATCGGCAAGCCGGGCTCCGGCAAGCGCTATGAACTGCGGAAGGTCGTCAAGGGCAAGAAGTGAACGCGCCCCGGTGGAACAGCAGGGGCCCGGCGCCCGCCGCCTCCTCGTCCGCGCCTAGCGCCGCCACCCGGCCCACCACGATCAGATGGTCCCCGCCCGTGTGCACGGCGTGGATCGTGCAGTCGGCCCATGCGGGCACGTCCCTGAGCAGCGGCGAACCGGTCACGGGCGACGGCCCGTACGGCACATCGGCGAACTTGTCGGCGGTGTGCGAGCCGCTGACCGCGAGCCTCCTGCAGAGTTCTTCCTGTCCGGCCCCCAGGACGTTGACGCAGAAGACCCCGGCACGGGCGATGCGCGGCCAGGTTGTGGAGGTACGGGCCACCATGAACACGACCAGCGGCGGGTCCAGCGACAGCGCCGCGAAGGACTGACAGGCGAAACCCGCCGCCGGCTCCCCGCTCCCGCCCGGCGCGGTGATGGCGGTCACGCCACTGGCGAAGTGGCCGAGAACGCGCCGGAATTCACCCGGCGCGGGCGAAAAGGAGGTGTCCGCTCGCACCGGAGAAACCACCCGGAGCGGCGGCTGAGGTGTGGCGACGGATGCCGTCGAACCGCCCTGGATCCGCAGATGACGGACGGCGACGACGGCCATGCCCGCGTGTCCCATCATGAATCCATTGAATCTGATGGAGCGTCACATCGGAAGCGGTGCGCGGGTGAACGGACCCTGGCCACCACGGCCCGGGCCTGGGCCGAGCGGCTGGCCACCGGGCCCACCCGACCCATCGGACACCCCCTAGCGGCCCCGGTAGACCGGCGGGCGGCGGGCCAGGAAACTCACGATGCCCTCGGCGGCATCGGCCGTCGTCATATTGATCTCCTGCGCGGCCGCCTCGGCCGCGAAGGCCGAACCGCGATCGGCCTCCAGGGAGGCATTGACCAGCTGTTTGGTGAGGGCGAGCGCTCGGGTGGGCCCGGTGGCCAGCCGCTCGGCCCAGGCCCGGGCCGTGGTGGCCAGCTCGGCCGACGGCACCACACGGTTGACCAGCCCCAGCCGTTCCGCCTCGGCGGCGGTGAGCGCATCACCGAAGAACATCAGCTCCTTCGCGCGCCGCGGCCCGATGAGACGCGGCAGGAGGTACGCCCCACCGCCGTCGGGCACCAGGCCGCGCCGGACGAACGCCTCGACAAACGTGGCCGGTTCGGCGGCCAGGACCAGATCGCAGGCCAGCGCGAGGTGAACGCCGAGCCCCGCGGCGACGCCGTTCACGGCGGCGAGCACGGGCTTCTCGCAGTCGAGCACCGCACTGATCAGCCGCTGCGCGCCGGTGCGGAGGGTACGGGCGACATCGCCCGGGATCCGTGGTTCGCGTGGTCCGGCGCCGTCGGCCGACGGCGAGGCCGCTGTGCGCAGATCGGCGCCCGCGCAGAAGCCCTTGCCGGTGGCGGTGATGACCACCGCCCGGACCGCCGGGTCCGCGGAGGCCCAAAGAAGTTGTGAAATCAGGTGTTCGCGCTGGTCAGGGGTGATGGCGTTCATGACCTTGGGACGGTTGAGAGTGATCCACACCACCCCGTTGTCAGTGGTGTGGAGTATCAATGAGCCATCGGATCCGCCGGGTTCCACGGGATCGGCGGGGGATGGCTGTGTGCCTTGGGGGGAGTTGCTCATGGACGGGCTCCGGAAGTCATGGGGCGGTGTGGTGTGGACGGCCTTGCGTCGCAGGGTGGTTGGGGCCCGGCGAGCAAGCCGGGCGGCGAGTGGCCGGGCGGCGCGGGGTGGTTCGCCGTGCCGCCGGCCGGGTCAGCGGCAGCAGGCCAGCGCGTCGAGGGCCACCGCCCCCTGTCCGCGCTCCAGCACGACCAGCGGGTTGACGTCCAGCTCGGCGAGGCTGTCGCCCAGGTCCAAGGCCATCCGCTGGACGCGCAGCACCGTCTCGACGAGGGCGTCCACATCGGCCGGTGGAGCCCCCCGGGCTCCGGTCAGGAGTGCGTGGCCGCGCAGTTCGCCGAGCATCTCCCGGGCCTGCCGCTCGCCGAACGGCGGCACGCGCACGGCCGTGTCCTGCAGTACCTCCACAAACACCCCGCCCAGCCCGGCCGTCACGGTGGGGCCGAAGAGGCTGTCCTGCGAGATGCCCACGGTCATCTCCACGCCTCGTCCCACCAGTTGGCACACCAGCACACCGTCCAGCGGCAGTCCCTGACAGCGCGCGATGTCGATCAGCTCGCGATAGGTGTCGCGCACCTGGCTGGCCGAGGTCAACCCGACCCTGACCAGGCCGAGTTCGGTCTTGTGGGCGAGCTGCGGGCCAGATGCCTTCATGACGACGGGGTAGCCGACCAGCCCGGCCGCCCGCACGGCCGCGGCGGCGCTGGTCACCAGCTGCTCCCTGGGCACTCGTATGCCATACGTGCGCAGCAGTTGCTTCGCCGCGTGCTCGCTGAGCTGCTCACCCGGGCGCAGCAGCGCACGGGCCTTGCCCGCGGCGGGCGAGGGGGTGCGGGGTGCGTCGTCGAAGGGGGAGCGGTAGTCGGCGGTGAAGCGGTGATGGTCCAGGTAGGCGCGCACGGCGGTGACGCAGTTGGCGAAGGTGCGGAAGGTCGCCACCCGGGAGGAGCCGAGCAGGGTGGTGCGGTAGGCGTCCTCGGTGCCGACCGGGGAGCCCCACACCACGCACACCGGCTTGTCGGTCTCTTCCGCCGCATCCACCAGATCCTGCGCGAGTTTGTCGCTCAGCGGTGGAAAGGGTCCGGTGATCGGGCAGACGAGGACGCCGATGGCGGGGTCGGCGAGCAGCGCATCGATGATCTTCCGTCCACGCCAGTCACCCACCGGGTGGCCGCCGTTGTCGATCGGGTTGGCGACGCTCAGATACTCCGGAATCCACTGGTGGAGCTCGTTCTGCTTGGCGTCCGGGAGGGTGGGGAGTTCAAGGCCGGCCGCCGTGGCCAGGTCCGCGAAGTGGGCGCCGGTGCCACCGGAGATCGAATAAACGGCCACGCCGGTGGCGCGCGGTGGACGGGCGCGGGCGAGCAGGGCCGCGGTGTCCTGGAGCTCGTCCAGACCGGTCACGCGGATCACGCCGAACTGCCGCATGGCCGCGTCCACCACATCGTCCGCGCCGGTGAGCTTGCCGGTGTGGGTGGCGGCGGTGCGGGCGCCGGCCTCGGTCCGGCCGACCTTGACCGCCACCACCGGCACCCTGTTGCGGGCCGCGCGGTCGGCGGAGAGCAGGAAGGAGCGGCCGTCCTTGAGCCCTTCCACATATGCGGCGATGGCTCCGACCTCGGGCCGGGTGGCGAAGTAGGAGATGAAATCGGCGCACTCGAGGTCCGCCTCGTTTCCGGTCGGGGCCCAGTGCGAGAGGCGGATGCCCAGTTCTTGGAGGGCGAAGAGCGGGCGGCCCTGGTGGCCTGACTGGGTGATCAGGGCGATGGCCGGGCCGTCGAGGTCCTCACGGAAGGTCTCGAAGGCATTGAGATTGGTGTTGGGGCCGAGGAGGCGCACCCCGGAGCGCCGGGCGGCGACCGCCAGCCGGGCCTGGGCGGTGGCGCCGCCGGCTCCCGTCTCGGCGAAGCCGGAGGCGAAGACGACGGCGAACTTGGCCTTGCAGAACGGGAGTTCCTCGATGACGGAGGCCGGGTCGCCGACGAGGAGGGCAGCCAGGTCGATGTCCTCCGGCAGGTCATGAAGGGATGGATGACAAGGGAGGTTGAAGACGGAGGCACGGGTGGGGTGTACGGGGTGAACCCCGGCGCCGACGCGCTCGGCCCAGGCGATCAGCTGTCGGGTGATGCCGGTGTTGGGGTGGCCCTCGGTGTCCGAGGCGCCGACCACGGCCAGGGCTTCGGGGCGGAAGAAACGGTCGAGGTCCGGTACGTCCGAGTGCAGCGGGCGGCCGCCGACGTCCAGATCGTGGGGCGTGGTTGCCGTGCCGTGCACGATGAGGCCGGGCCGCTCGCCGCAGGCCACCACACGGGCCGGTCGGGAGGTGGTGGTGAGGGTGCCATGAGTCGATCCAAGCATCGTTCTCGCCCACTCCTGCTCAATGACCGATTAGCTGACGTAGAGTCAGATTAGCGAGCTGATAGCCGGTACAGGAACGTCCGGTACAGGAATGTGCTGTGCAGGAGAAGCTGCGCCGCGGAAAAGGAGGTGGATCTTGGCTCTGCCCATGGACCCCCGGCGGTACGACCTACCGGAGCCGGACGCCTTCACCCGCCCCTACTGGGAGGCGGCCGGCGAGGGGCGGCTGCTGATCCGCCGCTGTCGCGCGGCGGGTTGCGGCCGGGCGCATCACTATCCGCGCGAGTTCTGTCCCTACTGCTGGAGTGAGGAGGTGGTTTGGGAGGAGGCGAGCGGTCGTGCCGTGCTCCACACCTGGTCGGTCGTCCATGTGAACGACCTGCTGCCCTTTGGCACCCGGCTTCCGTATGTGGCGGCCGTGGTCGACCTCGCCGAAGGGCCGCGGATGGCGACCGAGGTGATCGGTTGTGCCGAGGCCGGGCTGTGCATCGGCATGGCGCTGGAGGTCGCCTTCCGGGGCGTTCCGCGTGCCCCGCGTGCCCCGCATGGCTCGTCGGGTTCGTATGTCCCGTTGGCGATACCGGTGTTCACGTCTGCCCGCGGTGCCCATGGGCCGGCTCATGGCCAGAGCAGTCCGGTGGTCCAGGAGCCGTCCGCCGACCGTCGGTAGACCAGTCGCACATGGCGTCGTTGTGCGTCGCCCTGGAAGAACTCGACCTCGTCGGCCGCCAGGGTGTACAGCCGCCAGGTGTCCACCGGGGCATCGGGCTCGTGCACCGCCCGCTCCCATGCCGTCTGCGAGGCTCGCTCCAACTCCTCGTAGCAGGCGAGTTCTTCGCTCTGGTGCCCCACCAGCGCGGCCGCCAGCGCACCCGTCGACCGCCTGCCCAGGTCGGCCCGGCTCTCGGCCGCATCCGCGGTGCTGACCCTGCCCTGCACGCGGACTTGGCGGCCGACGGCCGGCCAGTAGAACCCCAGTGCCGCCTCGGGTCGCACGGCGAGCTCCTGGCCCTTGCGGCTGGTGCAGTGAGTGCCGAAGTGCCAGCCGCGCTCATCCGCGTCGTGCAGCATCACGATCCGTACGGACGGCCGTCCGGATGCGTCCGCCGTGGCGAGCGTCATGGTGTGCGGCTCGGGTGATCCGGCCCGCGCGGCCTCGTGCAGCCAGCGCTGGAAGAGGTGCAGCGGATCGCCGGGGGCGGTGGCCGGGTCGAAGTGCGGCAGCCGGGTGTCCCAGACGCGCAGGGAGCGCAGGAGCTCACGGAATGCCTCCTGGCCGGGGCCGTCCGGTTGTTCGGTGTGGTTGGTGTGCTCGGTGCGTCCGGTGTTGATGTCCATGCGGCCATCCAACCAAGAACTCAGTCAACCAAGAACGTCAGTCGCGTCCGAGGATCACCGTTCCCGAGGAGCAGAACCAGCCGCCGGTCCCGGAGGCTATGGCGAGCCGGGGCGGCCGGCCGTCGCGCCCGTGGACCTGGCGCCCCTCCTCCGCCTCCCCGCGCAACTGCCGTACAGCCTCGACCAGCAGGAACAGTCCGCGCATGCCGGGGTGGCACGCCGAGAGCCCGCCGCCGTCCGTATTGACCGGAAGGCTGCCGCCGACCGTCAGCCTGCCGCCCGCGGCAAACGCGCCTCCCTCGCCCTTCGGGCAGAACCCGAGGTCTTCCAGCGTCACCAGCGTCATATAGGTGAACGCGTCGTAGAGCTCGGCCACTTCGATGTCCTCTGGGGTGACACCTGCCCGCTCGAATGCCAGGCGTCCCGAGACGGCCGCCGGGGAGACCGTGAAGTCTTCCCATTCCGACATCGCGGCATGGGATACGGCAGTCCCATGCCCTACTACCCATATGGGCGGTTTGGCCGCGTCCGCCGCATACTCCTCGGTGGCCAGCAGCACCGCGCAGCCGCCGTCCGACCGTATGCAGCAGTGCAGCCTGGTGAATGGGTCGGCGATCATGGGGCCGCCCAGGACGTCCTCCACCGTGATCGGTGACCGATGCAAGGCATGCGGATTGTGCGCGGCGTTGGCGCGGGCCTGTACGGCGATGTCCGCCAACTGCTCGATGGTGGTGCCGTATTGGTGCATATGCCTACGGGCCGCCATTGCGTACTTGGCGATGAGCGTATGCCCGTATGGCACCTCGAACTGCAGGGGGCCGCCCGCGCCGAAGGAGAGGTTCGCGGTACGGCGGCCGGCCTTGACGTCGGCTCGGGCGGTGGAACCGTAGGCCAGCAGAACGGCGTTCGCATGGCCGACGGCGATGGCGTCGGCCGCATGGGCGGCCATGACCTCCCAGGTCGAGCCACCGACCGAGGTCGAATCCACCCAGCTGGGCCGCAGTCCCAGATACTCCGCGACCTCGATGGGGGCGAGCGTGCCGAGTCCGGCGGAGGCGAAGCCGTCGATCACCGACCTGTCGATGCCCGCATCGGCGAGGGCACGGCGGGCCGCCTGGGCGTGCAGCGCATGGGGGGTGACGGTGTCGAGGCGGCCGCAGTCCGAGAGCGCCACGCCGATGACGGCGACCTTGCGGTGACCCGGTCTCATAAAGCTGACGGTACATCAGATTTGCCCTGGGAAACTGTGCTTGGACTCCCTAATATGACGGGCCCTCAAGGATGCGAGGGGGTCGGCCGGTGGATGCCGAACTGAGCGATGAGCAACGCGAGATCCAGCGCACGCTGCGAGAATTCCTCCATGAACGGTGCGGCCCGAAGGAGGTCAGGTCCGCAGTTCGCCTGGCGGCCGGCTGGGATGAGGAGTTATGGCAACAACTCGCGGGGCGGCTGGGGCTGCCCGGACTGGCGGTGCAGCGGCAGTACGGAGGAGTGGGCTACGGCCCCACGGACCTGGCGCTGGCCTGTGAGGAGACGGGCCGGGCCCTGTTGCCGTCACCGCTGCTGGCGACGGCGGGGCTGGCGATTCCGCTTGTCACCGCCCTCGGTACCGGGGCGCAGCGTGCCCGGTTGCTGCCCGAGCTCGTCTCCGGCGGGCTGACCGGCGCGCTGGTGGTGCCCGATGGCACGCTGTCGGCCGCCCTCGCGCTCACCGGACCCAACGAGGGGGGCTGGGCGGGTGGCGGCCGGGCCGGTGGTGTGCAGGCCCGGCGGACCGACGGCGGCTGGCGGCTGTACGGGGCGGCCGGGCAGGTGCTGGACGGGCACAGTGCGGACCTGCTGCTGGTCGCGGCTCACGCCGGGGGGTACGCCCCCGGCCGTAGCCGCACCCTGCTGTTCGTCGTGCGCCCGGCGGAGGTCCGCGGGGTGGCCCGGGCCAGGCTGACCTCGCTGGACGAGACCCGCCCCCAGGCCCGGGTCGAGCTGCGGGACGTACCGGCCGAGCCGCTCGGTGCGGACCCGGGTTCCCCGGGGACCGCGCTCGACGCGTGTGGCGCACTGGCCGCGCTGGGCGGGCCGGTTGCCGCCATGCTGGCGACGGAGGCGGTGGGCGCTGCGGATCGTGCGCTTGCACGGACCGTCGAGCATGTGCGCGTGCGTGAGCAATTCGGCAGGCCCATAGGGTCGTTCCAGGCGGTCAAGCATCGGTTGGCCGATCTGTATGTCGCGGTCCAGGCGGCCCGTTCGGCGGCGTACTACGCGGCCTGGGCCGTGGGGGACCTGTCCGCGGGCAGCCTTGGTGCCGGTGCCGGTGCCGGTGCCGGTGCCGGGTCCGGGAAGGTGGCGGCCGGGCTCGCCCTTGCCCAGGCGCTGGAGGCGTCGCGGACGGTCGCCGGTGAGGCCGTCCAGCTGCACGGGGGCATCGGGGTGACCTGGGAGCACGATGTGCAGTTGTATTTCAAACGAGCCGCCTCGGACGAGCTGTTGTTCGGTCCCGTACATCGATTACGGGCCCATGCGGCGGGCGCGGTCGGACTCTTCGACGTCGATGATCAGGCGGTGGCGCCATGCTGACCGCACTCGAACGGCTGGTGCAAAATGCCTCTGCCAGCAGGGTGTTCATGAGGATCGCCCCGCACTTCGTGCCCGCGCTGGACATCGCCGTGCACCGGCTGACCGGCGGCAGGACGCTGCTGAGCACCCGGATGCTGCCGAGCGTGGTACTGACGGCGACCGGCGCGAAGAGCGGACTGCCCCGGCGTACGCCCCTGGTGTGCATGCCGGAAGGCGGTGTCGGTGGTGCGGGCGGTGCGGAGCGTAGCTGGATTCTGGTCGGCAGCAACTTCGGCCGCCCGGCCCATCCCGGCTGGACGGCAAACCTGTTGGCCCACCCGGATGCGCACATCAGCCGGCAGGGACGGGACATTCCGGTGCGCGCACGGCTGCTGGGCGGGGTGGAGCGGGAGGCCGCATGGCGGGCGGTGATCGTGTTCTGGCCTCCGTATGCGCGCTATCAGGCGCGCCTGGAGCGGAAGATCCGGCTCTTCCGGCTGTCGGTGCGCTGACCGGAAAGCCGGAAAGGGGGCGCGTAGTCGGCCGTGGAACAGGGGTAGTTGGGCAGGTGGATACGCGGACCGGCCGCGCTCACCTGTCGCGTCGCGCTGCGGCGGGCCGGCCGGGCCCGGCCGGTGTGCCCGCCGCGGCGATGACAGGACGCGCGACGCCGCTACCTCGTCGGCTTCTTGCCCGTGATGCCCAGATGAACGAGCAGGGCGAGATTCGGTTTGAGCTCGGCCTGTTTGACGCCCCAGCTCTGGAAGCCCTTCTGGTGCGAGGCCACCGCGGCAAGCATCGCGACGAGCGAGCCGGCGACCGCCGCTGCGCTGACGTCCTTGTCCACCTTGCCCTTGGACTGGAGCTCCTTGACGGAATCCGTCAGCGAGTTGGTGACGGCGTTGAGGATCTTCATGCGGATCTTGTAGAACCGCTTGTCGCCCTCGGCCGCCCCCAGGTCGACGACGCGCAGAATGGCGTCGTTGCGCCGCCAGAAGTCGAGGAAGCCGTCGACCAGTTCCTCGGCCGCCTGCCAGCCGGCCTTGCCGACCCAGGACCGTCCGGCCACGAGTTCGGTGAGGCTTGCGCCCTCCTTCGCCATCTCCTCGGCGATGTCGAGGACGGCGCCCTCGACATCGGGGAAGTACTGGTAGAAGGTCGCGGGCGAGGTGCCTGCCCGGCGCGCGACATCGATGACCTTGACGTCGCGGTAGGGCGACGAGCTGAGCATTTCGCTGAGGCAGTCGAGCAGCTTCTGCCGCGTCGCCTGGCCGCGCCGACCGGCCACCCGGCCGTCGACGGTGCGTACTTGTCCTGTCATGCCGTCAGCTTACCGAGGGGTGATCGGAGCGCGATTCGGCCGCATGCAAATGGGGGCGGGGGTGTGAAATGGGGTGTAAGGCCAGCTCAGAGGGGGTTCTGGGGGGCTGGGAGAGAGCCCGGGCGGATTGGCCCGTACCGGTGAATCGTCTTATCAACAAGCTGTGGACAAGGGTGGCCGTCGACCTGGGTTCCCGTTGGGTTCCCGCCGGGTTTTCGGCCCGGAATCCCGCCGGTTCTCTGCCCGGTTCCCGCTGGTTCTCCCGGTTGTCCGCAGACCGGGCGGGATTCGTGAACCGCCTATACCGTGGCAGCCGGAACACATTGCGCAGCCGGACAGTTCGCGCCGCTGAGCGGAGTGCCGTCGCGCAGAAGGAGACGGGTGCCATGGGCACAAAGGACGGAGTTCCGCGAACCGTGCCGTGCTGGGCGGACGTCATGCTGCCCGACCTTGAGGCGGGCAAACGCTTCTACGGCGAACTGTTCGGCTGGACCTTCCGAGTGGGCGACTCCGGCCGGGGGCAGTATGTCGAGGCCTTCCACGACGGCGGCAAGGTCGCCGCGCTCGCCCCCAAACCGGACGGCCGCCTGCCGACCGCCTGGTGCGTCTACTTCTCCTCCGCCGACGCGGTCGCCACGGCCCGTCGGATCCGGGCGGCGGGCGGGCAGATCGTCACCGGGCCGGTGGCCATCGGCGACTACGGCACCATGCTCGTCGCCGCGGACCCCGCCGGTGCCGTCTTCGGCGTCTGGCAGGCCGATGGCCACCCGGGCTTCGAGAAGCGCGGCGAGGTGGGCTCCTACGGCTGGACCGAGGTCTACACCCGTAACGCCAAGGCCGTCGACACCTTCTACGAGGACGTCTTCGGATTCGACACCCATGACATCAGCGAGCAGGCCGGCATCGAATTCGCCGTTTGGACGCCCGCCGGAAAACCCGCGACCCCCGAGTACGCCGTTGGTGGCCGGGCCGTCATGGACGACCGCTTCCCGGCGGAGATGCCCCCGCACTTCCTGGTCTACTTCGTCGTCGACGACTGCGACGCCGCGGCCTATCTGGTGCTCCAGTTGCACGGGAAGGTGCGGCGTCAGCCGGAGGACACCCCGCACGGGCGGTTTGCCGTGCTGGCCGACAATCAAGGTGCCGACTTCGCGATCATCGATCCATCCCGGGCGGTACGGGGATAGCCGGGGCATATGGGGGTAACAGGGGCAGGGGGTGGCCGATGGGCGGGCTCCCGGGTTCCGCTTGCGGCTCCGTTTGCGGCTTCGCTTCCGGCGGAGACCCGGACAGTCGTGCCCCGGGTTCGCAACCATGGCCGTCGCCAGGGAGAATCAGGGTGCGTATCCCGGGATAATTCGCGGTGAGACGCTGCACGGGGCTGGAACCCTTCAAGCCCCTACGGGGAGGTGGCAGGCCAGTTGGAGCAGCTTACGCAGCACGACCCGAGACGGATCGGCCCATTCGAGGTGCTCGGCCGTCTTGGTGCAGGCGGCATGGGGCTGGTCTATCTCGCCCGCTCGGCGTCCGGCCGACGGGTGGCGATCAAGACGGTGCGTACGGAGCTCGCCGAGGACCAGCTGTTCCGCGTCCGCTTCACCCGTGAGGTGGAAGCGGCCCGGGCGGTCAGCGGCTTCTACACCGCCGCCGTCGTCGACGCCGACCCACGGGCCGCCGTGCCCTGGCTCGCCACCGCCTATGTGCCCGCACCCTCGCTCGAGGAGATCGTCAACGAGTGCGGGCCCCTGCCGGCCCAGGCCGTCCGCTGGCTGGCCGCCGGCATCGCGGAGGCGCTCCAGTCCATCCATGGCGCGGGGCTCGTCCACCGCGACCTGAAGCCGTCCAATGTGCTGGTGGTCGAGGACGGGCCGCGGGTCATCGACTTCGGCATCGCCTCCGGGGTGTCCAACACCCGGCTGACGATGACCAACGTCGCCGTCGGTACGCCCGCGTATATGTCACCCGAGCAGGCCCGGGACTCCCGGAGCGTGACGGGCGCGAGCGATATCTTCTCGCTGGCGTCGACGCTGGTGTTCGCGGCGACCGGGCATGCGCCCTTCCACGGGGCCAACCCCGTGGAGACCGTCTTCATGCTGCTGCGGGAGGGGCCGGATCTTGGCGGCCTTCCCGATGAGCTGCGGCCGCTCATCGACTCCTGCCTGCAGATGGCCGCCGAGCACCGGCCGACCCCTGCCGATCTGCAGTCACAGCTCGCCCCGCATCTGTTCGCCTCCGGTGGGGGTGACGACAGCGGTACGGCTTCCGCGTGGCTGCCGGACAATGCGGTGGCGCTCATCGAACGGCGGAGGGGCGGGAACCGGGTGGTGAGCGCTCCGGCTGCGCCGCCGGTTGCCGAGGCTTCGCCGGTGTCGGCACCCGCTCCGGTTGTGGCCTATGAGCCGAGGGCGGTGCGGCCGGAGGGCACGGCCGACCCGCGCGGTGGGATCAGTGGGGGTGCGGGGCATGGGCGCCATGCCGCGCCCGCTTACGCCGAGGACGGATCCGTACGGTTCCCCGCGTCACAGGTGCCGATCGGCCCGGGGCCGCGGGTCGCCGATACCCGGGAGCCGCAGGCTCCCCCGGGCGCCGGGTCGGCCACCGGGTGGGTGCGTCCGCCGGGTGGTGCGTCGCCCTCCGTGCCCGCGCAGCTGGGCGGGGGTGCGCCGGGGGCAGGTGGCGGCACCGTCAACCCGTCGGCGGACCTTGAGCGTTGGCGGCCGTGGCGATTCCGGATGTCCAACGATGTGTGGGGCACTCCCGCTGTCGCGGGGGATCTGGTGTACGTCACCTCGTTTGAGGTCCACGCTCTTGATGTGGCCAGCGGGCGACGGCAGTTCAAGACGCGTGATGTCGCCTGGGCGATGGCCGTGGCCGATGGCCGCATACACGCTTCCGACGGGCCGACGCTCTATGCCCTTGACGCCGGTGACGGTGCGGAGCGGTGGCGGCTTGCCACGGATGGGTGGGTCTACTCGCTGAAGGCCGACCGGGGAACCGTGGTGACGGGTACGCGCGGTGGTGGCGTACAGGCCTGGGAGGCCGGTAGCGGGGAGCTGTTGTGGGAAAAGGGGGGACTGCAGACCGATTTCGAGACGCCTGACTGTGGGCCGATCGTGCATGACGGGGTTGTCTATGTGTGGTCGGACGCGCGGTTGCGGGCCCTGGAGGCGCGTACGGGTGCCGAGCGCTGGTCCTGTCAGGTAGGGGATGCCGCTGCCTGTGGTGGAGTGCCGGTGCGACTGGTGGCTGCGCCTGGTGGCGCGGTGTATGTGACGGCGGGGACGCAGGTGCTGGCGATCGATGCCGCACGGGGGGATGTGCGGTGGCGGTTTGAAGCGCCGGCCGTCTTCCTCAGCCCGCCTGCGTTTGCGGGGGGCGCCGGTGTTGCCGGCGGTGGGGTCTATGCCGTGGACTACCTCGGCACGGTGTATGCGCTGGATGCCGGGAGCGGGCGTGAGCGCTGGCGTATCGCCACGGAGGGGCGGCAGTCCACGGAGCCCGTGTTGGTTGTGGGTGGGCTGGTGCATCTGGGCAGTGGTGGAGCTCTGTATACGCTCGATGCGGTGAGCGGGACGCCTCGGTGGCGCTTTGCCGCCGGTGGTGATGTGGTGGGTTCGCCTGTTGTGGCCGATGGGCGAGTGCACTTCGGGTCTGCTGACCATTGTCTGTATACGCTCGATGCGGTGGGTGGGCAGTTGCGGTGGAAGCTGGCCACGGGGGGTGAGATCACCGGGTCGCCGGTGGTCAGGGGCGGGGTTGTCTATGCGTGCAGCAAGGACCGGTGTGTGTATGCGTTGGATGCGGCCAAGGGGACGGGGCAGGGGCGGCGTTAGGGGTGCGGCTGCGTTGTCGGGTGCCGGCGCCCCCGGACGCCTCCCGCCGGTGGTCCCGGCCTATCGGGTGCGGTGGTCGCGGGGGCGGGTGGCGAACAGGGCTGTCTGGCGGTTGCCGGGGACGTTGCCCAGGGA
This sequence comes from Streptomyces xingningensis, assembly GCF_054957865.1. NCBI lineage: Bacteria > Bacillati > Actinomycetota > Actinomycetes > Kitasatosporales > Streptomycetaceae > Streptomyces > Streptomyces xingningensis. The sequence goes on along the minus strand of NZ_JBDJPF010000056.1, from coordinate 4,889 downwards.
AATAAGGTGCGGTGCCAATGCGTTGGCGTGCGAACGGGCGGCCTCCTTCGCTGCCCATAGCGCTCGTACCGTTCCCTGGACCGGGTCGGTGGGGTGCGCGGCGATGACGGCGGCGACTCTTTGTGCCGCTGCCAATTCCTGGCCCGGCGGGGTCACTTCCGATACCAGGCCTATCTGGTATGCGCGTTGGGCGGAGATGCGTTCGGAGCTTCCTGTCAGGGCCATCCGTGCCACTTCGCCGAGGGGCATTCGCTGGGCCATGCTGATGGCCTCGTAAGCGCTGACCATGCCGTATGAGGTGTGCGGGTCGAAGAAGGTGGCGCTCGCGGAGGCGATGATGAATTCGGCCTCGCCGAGGAGGTAGAAGGCTCCGGCACAGGCCATTCCGTTGACTGCGGCGATGACCGGTTTCCAGAGGTCATTGGATTTGGGGCCGATGGTCAGGAGTGGGTCGTCGATGCTGTAGGGGGAGTTTGGCTGGGGTGTGGTTGCGCTCCGGTCGATGCCGGTGCAGAAGGCGCTGTCCCCGGCGGCGGTGAGGATGATGACGCGGGTGGCGTCGTCGGTACGGAAGGCCTGCCAGATTGCGGACAGTTGGGCTGCGGTGGGCAGGTCGATCGCGTTGTGGCGGTCGGGTCTGTTCAGGGTGACTGTGGCGATGCCATTGGCTGATTCTGTTTGGACGCTCATGTGTCCTCCAGTAGCCAGCGGGGGACGGTGATCCCCGGTGCGATGGTGGTGAAGGCGACCTTCAGCGCTGCGCCTATGTGGAGGCGGGATGGCGGGATGGAGTCGAGTGCTGCCTCGGGGGAGGCGACCACATTTCCTACCAGACGGATTCCGGGTGGGTCGCTCAGTTGGATGACCGCGACGTTGTACGGGGCCAGTTCGGCGTATTCGGGAAGCAGGGGTGGGTGAGGGATGACATATGACCAGAGGTGGCCGCGGCCGTTTGATATGAGCCAGACGCTCTCGAAGGACTGGCAGTGCGGACAGCAGGGGCGGGGTGGGAAGCGCGGTGCACGGCAGGCGGTGCAGGTCTGGATGCGTAGTTCACCGCGGGCCGTGTAGTTCCAGAATGGGGTGCTGTCCTGGTCCGGGATGGGGAGGAGCATGGTCAACTCCGGAGGAGAAGCGCTGAGGTGGGAACTCCCTCGCCTGCGGTGACCAGACAGGTGGTGGGGTGGGCGAGTTGTGCGGTCGAGGAGCCGCGGAGTTGTCTTACGCCTTCGTTGATGAGATTGAAGCCATGGACGTATGCCTCGCTCAGTCCACCGCCGCTGGTGTTGATCGGCAGACGGCCGTTGAGTTCCAATGCATTGTCTTCGGTGAAGGCGGCGCCTTCACCGCGGGCGCAGAAGCCATAGCCCTCGAGGGAGAGGGGGATGAGAGGGGTGAACGCATCGTAGATCTGGGCGACATCGATGTCCTGGGGGCCGAAGTCGGCGGATTTCCAGAGGTGACGGGCGGCGGTCCAGGAAGGGCCGAGGAGCGGGTCTTCGGTCCAGTAGTTGACCATGCCATGGTGTTGGGCAGGGAGGGCCTGGGCCGTGGCATGTATATAGACGGGTCTGCGGCGGCAATCCCGGGCGCGGTTGGCGGTTGTGACGACGCAGGCCAGGGCGCCGTCTGTTTCCAGGCAGTTGTCGAAGAGACAGAGTGGTTCGCTGATCCAGCGAGCGGTCATATAGGCGTCGCGGGTGAGCGGGCGATGACGCATGATTGCGGCCGGGTTTTGGTTGGCGCGGTTGCGGCAGGCCAGGGCGACATTGAAGAAGTGGTCGCGGGTCGCGCCGTACTCGTGCATATAGCGGCGGGCGAGCATGGCGATCTCGTCGACCGGGCGCAGGAGACCGAAGGGGCGGGTCCACTGGGCGGGGGTGGGAAGCTGGCGGGGGTTGCGCCAGGGGCGTGGGCCCGAGCCACGCTTGCGTGAGCGCCAGGCGACACCGGTGGTCGCCTGGCCGGCGACGATCGCGGCGGTGAGGTGGGCGACGGTCGCGCAGGAGCCGCCTCCGCCGTAGCCCACCTTGGAGAAGAAGGTGACATCGCCCGCGCCTATCGCCTTGGCGATCTCCACCTCGTCGGACTCCTCCATGGTGTAGGAGGCGAAGGCGTCCACTTGAGAAGGGTGGAGACCGGCGTCTGCCAGGGCGGCGAGGATCGCCTGGCAGGCCAGGGTTTTCTCGGAGTCGGGGAGATTCCTGGCGAACGGGGTCTGCCCTATGCCGACGATTGCCGTGGCATCCTTCATGCCGCCTCCCTGGGCCGACACTGCTGACAGCGTGGCAGGCTATCGTTAATCTGACGACGCGTCAGCTTGGGGGGTTGCGCCATGCACGGGGACCTGGAGTTCGGCTCGATACCTCGTTTGGTGCGGATGGCCGCGCAGCGGTTCGGTGATTGCGAGGCCGTTGTCGAGGGACGGAACCGGATCTCCTATGCGCAGCTCGGCGCCCGGGTGGAACGGGCCGCTGCCGCGTGTATCGCGAGCGGTGTGGAGGTGGGTGACCGGGTGGCCATCTGGGCGCCCAATACCCTGGACTGGATCGTGGCGGGGCTGGGGGCCGTCTCGGCGGGGGCGGTTCTGGTGCCCGTCAACACCCGCTTCAAGGGGGGTGAGGCAGTACGGGTGTTGGCGCGTACCCGGGCCAGGTTGTTGTTTGTCACCGGAACGTTTCTCGGTACGTCATATGTCGCCGCGTTGCGGCAGGAGGGACTGACCGGGCTGCCGCAGCTACGCGATGTGGTGGTTCTGGCCGATGCGGCGCCTGCCGACTTCCGGGCGTGGAAGGAGTTTCTGGCGGGGGGCGATGCGATTGCCGGTGGGGATGTTCGGGCGCGCGCTGATGTTGTGGAGGGTGGTGCGCCTTCGGACATTCTGTTTACGTCCGGGACGACCGGGGAGCCCAAGGGTGCGGTCACCACGCATGCCCAGACCCTGCGGGTCTTTGGAGTCTGGGGCGAGTTGGCGGGGTTGGCGGCGGGTGACCGGTATCTGATGGTCAACCCGTTCTTCCATACGTTCGGTTACAAGGCCGGTGTCCTTGCCTGTCTGATGCGCGGCGCGACGATGGTGCCACAGTCCGTCTTTGACGCGGATGCGGTGTTGGCGCATATCGCGGCGGAACGCATTTCGGTACTGCCCGGGCCGCCGACGCTCTTCCAGTCGCTCCTCGACCATCCGGCGCGGGCCGCACATGATGTGTCTTCGCTGCGGGTGGTGGTGACGGGAGCCGCCTCCGTTCCGCGTTCGCTGATCGGGCGGCTGCGGGGCGAGTTGGGGGTGCCGGAGGTGCTGACCGCCTATGGCATGAGCGAGGCCACCGGTGTCATCACCATGTGCCGACGTGGTGATCCGGAGGAGGTCATCGCCACCACGTCGGGGCGCCCTCTGCCGGATACGGAGGTCAAGGTGGTGGGCGATGACGGCCGGGAACTGCCGGTGGGCGAGCCCGGGGAGATCCTGGTGCGCGGCTATCAGGTGATGTCCGGCTACTTCGAGGATCCGGTCGCCACGGCGGAAGTCCGCGATGACGAGGGGTGGCTGCACACCGGCGATGTGGGGGCGCTGGATCGCCGGGGCAATCTCCGGGTCACCGACCGGATCAAGGACATGTTTGTGGTGGGTGGCTTCAATGCCTACCCGGCCGAGATCGAGCGGCTATTGGCCCGGCATCCGGGGGTGGCCGATGTCGCGGTGGTGGGGGTGCCGGATGTGCGGCTGGGCGAGGTCGGCAGGGCCTTTGTGGTGCGCTCGGCGGTGGGGGCGGGACTGACGGGTGAGGGGTTGATCGCCTGGGCACGGCGGGAGATGGCCAACTACAAGGTGCCGCGCGAGGTGGCATTTGTGGGCGAGCTGCCGAGGAATGCGGCGGGGAAGGTGGCCAAGGGGCGGTTGAGGCGGTGCTGAGCCGGCCTTCCCTGGGGGATGCGGGAAGGCCGACTCAGGTTTCGGGGGGTCAGGCGTGGGTGCCCATGGTGTGGTCGTCGCTGCCACCCATGGTGTGGTCGTCGAACGGCGTTGCCGCGACCTGAACGGCGCCGCGGTCGGACATGGTGTGGTCGTCGGCGGAGGCCGCCACGGTGCCGAGGGCCGTGGCGGCTCCGGCGATCGCGAGCACGACGAGGGTCTTCTTGGTACGCGACATGACGGTGCGGATCACTGTAACTCCCATGGCAAGCCAGTCAGTTGATGCCGGTGGTGCTGAAGGTGACAGTGAGGCTAACCGGCATGGAGGGAGAGCGCGAGTGTTGGTTTGTCAACCTCTCGGTGGAACGAGATGGTCAAAGTGTCAGGTGTATGTGAGCGCGGAAGCCGGCCCTCCCGGATGGATGTTCCGGGAGGACTGTTGACGCCTTTGACGTCAGCGGTCTATCGAACTACCGGTACCTGGCGAGTTGAGCGCAAGGAATTGAGCGCGGGCGGGCTCATGAAACGAGCCGGTTCAGGCGAGGGCGAGAAAGCCTTCGCGGAGCAGGGTCCGAATGAATGTCACCCGCGACGACTCGTCAAGTGAACCGGGGAGGGTGCGTGCGGTGAAGGGTTGACCGTTGGTTTCCGCGACATGACGGATCTGGTCTGCCAGGTGTCCAGGAAAATGGACGGACTTGTGGTGGAAGTGCAGTTGAGCAATATCCCCCTCGACACGGAGATACCACCGCGAGTGAGAGCTCCGCCGCATCGGTGTGTCGGCGTCGACGTTATCCAATTGCTCGAGATCGCTGAGGTGCGTGCTGAGCTCGGGAGCGGTCGCCGAGGTGGCGCGGCGCACTGACTCGGCGGTCATGGCAGAGGGCGAGAGGCTGGATCGCATGATGTCCAGCAGCTCAGTGAAGGTTTCTCATCCTGTGCCGCAGGGGTGATGATGGTGCGGACGAGGGCGTAA